>NZ_JBWPWU010000003.1:0-281755 GCF_056590775.1 Porphyromonas sp. C0026D3 | reverse complement strand
CCCCGAAAGGCCAAGAGAAAACACTACATCATCTTTTGTCTTTACTCTATTTCTAACGCTACCTCGGATCGTCCTATAAAAAAACAACCCGAAGTATCTTCTACTTTGCCAACATGTCTATGATCTCTTTTTCGTCCGAACCCGGCACCTCCATTGAGGTCACCTTTTCATCGGTTCGGACTGCAAAGGTACACACAACTTTTCATTCCACCAAACACACAACCTTCCTAGAGCTCAAAACCGAAGGCAATCAGCTAAGAACTAGGCGAATAAAAAGGAGTTTCCGAATCAACATTTTCCTTCTATCCGTCCAAACGGTCGCTTCTATCCGTGAAACCTTTTGCTTCTATCCGCGAAAAGTTTCGCTTCTATCCGTGAAACTCAACGTCCCATGTAAGTAGTTGATTACCAACGCTCCCAAAAGGAGTTTTTTTAGTCCTATTTGCCGATCTGTTTTGCGACCCCTAGCGGGGTCGTGAGGTGGGGGGGTGACCGCCTTTTACCGGGGGTCATCGTCGAGGCCTGCGCCCCTCCTCGACCGCCCGGCTATGAAAGCACGACCCCTAGCGGGGTCGGCAGACCCGTTTTCTCGACCCTCCAGCTGATCTGTTTTGCGACCCCTGGCGGGGTCGGGAGGTGGTGGGGGGTGACCGTCTTTTACCGGGGGTCATCGTCGGGGCTTTCGCCCCTCCTCGACCACCCGGCTATGAAAGCACGACCCCTAGCGGGGTCGGCAGACCCATCTTTGTCGACCCTCCGGCTAATCTGTTTTGCGACCCCTGCGGGGTCGGGAGGTGGGGAGGGACCGTCTTTTACCGGGGGTCATCGTCGGGGCTGCGCCCCTCCTCGACCGCCCGGCTATGAAAGCACGACCCCTGGCGGGGTCGGCAGACCCGTTTTGTCGACCCTATTTTTCGTTTTGGAAGTATTGATTGAGTTCACCAATGGGTCAATAGTTTGGGTCACCAAACAGTCGGCAATATTGGGGTGGAGAAGTTGGGTCGGCAGCACCCCGACAGGGGTGCCTCTTTCATAGCCCGGCGGTCGAGGGGCGAAGCCCCGATGACCCCGGGTACGCAAGCCTCCGAAATAAAAAAAACGACCCCGACAGGGGTCGCAAAGCAGGTCGATCTGTTTTGCGACCCCTGGCGGGGTCGTATTTGAAGCTATGAGGGTGACAGAGTGCGGATATTTTGTATCTTTGGTTTGTGGTGGATGGGCGCGACCAAATGTGGTATCTCGCTCACCACCAATACGGAGCAAACAAAAACTGATGAGAAGAAGTATTATTTTCCAACCCTTTATAGCACTACTGCTCTCCTGGTGCGTGGTGTCGTGTTCGTCGGTTCCTCTGAGTGGACGTCGACAAATGAATCTTGTCTCGGACAGTGAGGTCCTCGCCATGAGCAATCAGCAGTACCGAGAGTTCATCCGACAAGCCCCGATCAGTGGGAATATCCGCCAGACGGAGCGGGTTCGGACTGTTGGTCGTCGGATCGCTGCTGCGACGGAGCAGTACTTGATCCGCTGTGGCCTTGAAGCTGAGACCGGGAAGTTTTCGTGGGAATTTAATCTCATCAGAAGTGATCTCGCAAATGCTTGGTGTATGCCGGGGGGAAAGATCGTCGTGTACGAGGGTATTCTTCCCTTTTGCCAGACTGATGATGAGCTGGCCACTGTGCTGTCACACGAGGTGGCTCACGCACTGGCCAAGCATGCGAACGAACGCATGAGCCAACAACTCCTACAACGCACAGGAGCCCAGGTATTGGGGCAGATATTGAGTGGAAGCAGCATGGGGGCCCAGATTGCCGGGAGTGTTGCCTACACGATTGGCACGAAGGTGCTTTTTGAGTTGCCGTACAGTCGTCAGCACGAGTTTGAAGCCGACAAGATCGGTCTGTATCTAATGGCCATGGCCGGGTACGACTGCAAGCAAGCCCCTACTTTTTGGCGTCGGATGGCGGGCAGTGAATCGGGGGGTGGCAGTGGCGACTTTTTGAGCACACACCCGGCAAGTGCCAAGCGTGTCGAAGCTATTTTGGAAGAGTTGCCGAAAGTGGAGCTCTTCATGCACTGTAGCAGTCAGGCGGCCCCCAACCCCGTTCCCGCACGCAATCGGTCCGTGACTACGGATCAAACGTCCCCGTCCGGGGCAAACCGAAAAGTACCTCTAAAGACTCACTACTGATCCTCCAATGATAATAGGTATCATAGGCTCCGTAAGCGAACAAGAGCCAACACAAGCACTACTTGATCTGGCGACTACCCTACTGGAGCCGAGGGATGGGGTTAGTATTCGGATAGAGCCTCGCTACTACAGCTATCTACATACGCAAGGTGTGTCGATGGGAAATGCTCGCTCCGTGTCGGTGATGAGCGATGGTGCATGCGATCTCCTCATCAGTATTGGTGGTGATGGCACTTTTTTGAGAGCCGCCAAGCAAGCGGCAGGCACTGATGCCTCAGTACTGGGGGTAAATGCAGGGCGACTGGGTTTTTTGGCGACGACCCAGCCCGATGAGCTGAGAGAGTCTTGGCATGAGATCCTATGTGGTGAAGTTCTAAGCCATGAAGTGCGGCACCTCATCCATGCAACCATCTACGATGATTGCGGTAAAATCTGCTTGGAGGGTGAAGCTCTGAATGAAGTGGGGCTCATCCGTCGGGATATGGCCAGTATGATCTCGGTGCGAGCGCACATCAACGATGCTTTTGTGGCCACCTATGAGGGCGATGGTGTCCTAGTCGCCACGCCCACTGGCTCCACTGCCTATGCATTGAGTGCCAATGGCCCGATCATTCATCCGGAGTGTGAGGTGCTCTTGCTCTGCCCGATTGCTCCACATATGCTCAACATGCGACCGCTCATCGTCCCCAACAGTGTACGGCTTGACCTAAGTGTCGAGAGCCGAAGTGGCACTTTTTTGCTCGCACTGGATGGGAAGAGTACTGCGCTATCCAACAAATCACGCATTTCACTTGAGACAAGCGAAAAGAGCGTGAAAGTGGCTCATATCCGAAAGCGCTATTCCTACTACTCCACCCTCCGAAACAAGCTCATGTGGGGCCAAGACGCAAGGCGGTAGCCTTTTGAGTACGGACTACTTCCAGGGCAATCCTGGCAGAGCTTTTGCCCGAGTAGGTGACAAAACCTACCACCAAGGTGTCATGGGCGACATTTTGTCAGAGTTTGGCACTTGTCCGCACTTGCTTGGCACAGAATTTCCATACTACTTGACAGCAAACTTATATAACCATAAATAATAAAGCAGATAAGTTATGAACATCAAACCTCTAGCAGACAGGGTGCTTATCCTCCCTGCAGACGCTGAACAAAAGACAGCCTCAGGCATCATCATCCCAGACTCCGCCAAGGAGAAGCCACTACAAGGTATCGTAAAAGCAGTGGGACAAGGGACGAAAGATGAAGAAATGATCCTCAAGGAGGGTGACAAGGTCCTTTTTGGAAAATACTCCGGTACAGAGATTGAGCTCGAGGGTGAGAAGTACCTCATCATGAGACAAAGCGATGTCCTCGCAGTACTAGGCTAATCAAACACACAACACAGCAACACACATAGAGACAGATATCAGATATGGCAAAACAGATAAAATTCAACACAGAGGCCCGCAATCTCCTCAAGAATGGAGTGGACAAATTGGCTGATGCCGTAAAGACAACCCTCGGACCAAAAGGTCGCAACGTGATCTTGGATAAAAAGTTTGGAGCACCTCACATCACGAAGGACGGTGTATCGGTAGCCAAAGAGATCGTACTGGAGGATGCCTTTGAAAACATGGGCGCTCAGCTCGTCAAGGAAGTGGCCTCAAAGACCAATGACGATGCCGGTGACGGGACGACGACTGCCACAGTCTTGGCACAGAGCATCATCGGTGTTGGGCTAAAGAACGTAGCCGCAGGTGCAAGCCCTATGGACCTCAAGAGAGGTATCGACAAAGCCGTAGCCGCAGTGGTGGAGGATCTCCGCAAACAAAGCACTGAGGTGGGGCAAGACCTAAAGAAGATCGAACACGTAGCCAAGATTTCAGCCAACGGTGACGAGGAGATCGGCAAGCTGATCGCAGAAGCCATGGGCAAGGTCAACAAAGAGGGTGTCATCACAGTAGAGGAAGCCAAGGGTATGGAAACCACTGTGGAGATCGTAGAGGGTATGCAGTTCGACAAGGGCTACATCTCTCCTTACTTTGTAACCAACACGGACAAGATGACCGTGGAGTTTGAAAACCCATACATCCTCATCTTTGACAAAAAGATAAGTGCGCTGAAAGACTTCCTAAACATCCTGGAGCAAGTCGTCCAGACAAGTCGTCCACTGCTCATCATTGCCGAAGACATCGAGAGCGAGGCTCTAGCCACACTCGTAGTCAATCGTCTGCGTGGATCTCTGAAGATCGCCGCCGTAAAGGCCCCCGGATTTGGTGATCGTCGCAAAGCAATGCTTGAGGATATCGCTATCCTGACCGGTGGAACCGTCATCTCCGAGGAGACTGGGCTGAAACTCGAAAACGCAACTATGGACATGCTCGGAACGGCCGAAAAAGTCACGATCGACAAGGACAACACCACGATCGTCAACGGTGGTGGCGACAGCGAAGCCATCAAGAGCCGAGTACACCAGATCAAGAGCCAGATCGAGACGACCACCAGCGACTACGATCGCGAGAAATTGCAGGAGCGTCTTGCCAAGCTAGCGGGTGGTGTAGCCGTACTCTATGTAGGTGCACCCAGCGAGGTAGAGATGAAGGAGAAAAAAGACCGCGTAGAGGATGCCCTCAGTGCGACCCGCGCCGCAATCGAGGAGGGAACAGTCCCCGGAGGTGGTATAGCCTACATCCGCGCTACCCATGTCCTCGACAACCTGAAGGGAAGCACGCAGGATGAGCAGACAGGTATCGAGATCATCCACCGTGCCATAGAGGAGCCACTTCGCCAGATCGTTGCCAACGCCGGCATGGAGGGTGCAGTGGTTGTCCAAAAAGTGCGTGAAGGCAAGGGTGCCTTTGGGTACAATGCCCGCACGGACTCCTACGAGGACCTCACAGAGGCAGGCGTGATCGACCCAACCAAGGTGGCACGTGTAGCCCTAGAAAATGCGGCCTCCATCGCCGGAATGTTCTTGACCACCGAGTGTGTCATCACGGACCTGCCGGAGGAGAAAAATGATGCCGCAGCGGCTGCTGCCGCAATGGGTGGCGGAATGGGTGGCATGATGTAATGCCCATCCATATATAGCCAACCATTTAGCTAGACAAAGGGGAGTGTGCCGAAAGTTTGGCACACTCCCCTTTTTGGTTTGTCCATCGGAGGCCGCATTTTTTTGAAGAAGAAAAGAGGCCGTAGTGGTCACTTTCTGTTTTTTTTCAAAGGAGATAAACAGGCGGTCAGTCTCAGTCAGTTACGCTTATTTAACAGTCAAAAAATCACCTTTAACCGCAATTGTGTTAACTCGCAATCAAAATCTTTGTAACTTGTGGATATGAAGAAACAGTCACTGTGGCTCATAGTAGGTGTGATGCTCGTTGCATTCGTAGGTCTCCTATACATGCAGGTGGGCTACATCAGTGTGGTGTATCAGTCACGCAATACACAGTTCGACAACTCTGTGGCCCGTGCACTGTACGAGGTGAACAGCAGCCTTGAGCGAGACGAGATGGCACGGCTGGTCAATGAAGAGCTGGGTATCCCCACGCCCATGGTCCAAGACCTGCTCAAAAACGAGAGCGCTCAAGGGACGAACACCCCGGGACCATTCCAGTACTTTCGTCCGCCACATGCGGGGCTACAAGTCCCGAAAGACATAGTCACAGAGCAGGATAGGATCACGGAGTTGTCCAAGCTGATGCAGGACGAATTGACCAACCGCTATCGGAGTATCCGTCAGATGGTCGTCCAGCTGGCACTCGAGGTGGTCAGGGATCGGTACAACCTGCCACTCTACGAACGAATGACGACCCCACAACTGGAGGCTTACCTCTGTACCTATCTCCAAAAATCCGGTATCACCCTACCCTATATCTACGAGGTGATTGGCAACGACAACCAAGTCTACTACAGCACAGGCAACGTTCCACGGGACAATAGCTATGCCGTCTATAGCCAGTCGCTATTTGGTGACGACCATCCCTCTCGCATGTACTACCTACGAGTCTACTTTCCCGGTAAGCGGCAGTACATCTCCAGCACCATCGACTTCTTGATCCCGAGTGTGATCTTTACGGCCCTGCTGTTCCTGACCTTTGCCTATAGTATTGCTAACCTTTTCAAGCAAAAAAGGCTTGAGGAGATGCGCAAGGACTTCATCAACAACATGACACACGAGCTAAAGACCCCTGTCAGCTCCATACTGATCGGGACCTCCCTCCTCTATGACCAAGACCTCTACCTCGATGAGGAGAAGCGTCAGCGAACCCTGACCTCGATCACGGCAGAGGGCAACCGCCTCAACCTCCTGATCGAGAAAGTACTGCAAATGTCCTTCTTTGACGGGAGCGACAACCGCCTTGCTCTGAAGCTCACAGAGATAGACATGGAGGAGCTGGTGATCAATGTCACCAGTATCTCCAGCCTCAAGATCGAAAACGCCGACGGTGTCCTGGATGTCGACCTCAATGCGCAAGACACGATGGTCCTGGGAGATGAGATGCACCTGACCAATATCGTTTTCAACCTACTGGACAATGCGATGAAGTATCGGCGACCGGACGTGCCACCCATCATCCGGGTCGAGACCAACAGTGACAAAAACAACTTCATCCTCCGCATCAGTGACAATGGACAAGGGATCAAGCGCGAATACCTCAAAAAGATATTTGACCGCTTCTTCCGCGTTCCCACAGGAGACCAACACAATGTCAAAGGCTTTGGTCTAGGGCTTGCCTATGTGGCACGCATGGTACAAAGCCACAAAGGCACCATCAAGGCCGAAAGCAAGGTCGGTGTCGGCACAACATTTGAAATCAAAATACCACTATTAAAAGCAGAACATTATGGAAAATAACGTAAAAGTATTCCTTTGCGAGGATGACGAAAATCTAGGACCACTACTGACCGAGTTTCTCAACGCCAAAGGCTATGTGACAGATCTATATCAGGATGGCCAGCAGGGCTATGAGGCTTTTTCTGCCAACCCCACCAAGTGGGATATCTGTGTCCTCGACATCATGATGCCCCAAAAAGATGGGTTCGAGCTTGCCGAGGACATACGTGGGATCAACCCCAATATGCCCATCATATTCCTGACCGCACGTGTCCTCAACGAAGATGTGGAAAAAGGCTTCAAACTTGGTGCAGATGACTATCTCAAAAAGCCCTTCAATACCTCGGAGCTCACCATGCGTATCGATGCGGTACTTCGACGTGTGCAAAACAAAAAGTCCGCACCCGTACCCTTTTACAGCATCGGTGACTTTGTATTCGACACCCAGCGTCAGACTCTGACCTACAAGGATCATGAGCCGGTCAACCTCACCACCAAAGAAACGGAGCTACTGACCCTGCTCTGCCTATATGCCAATGAGCTACTGGAGCGCTCCTATGCTCTCAAGACCATCTGGGGCGAGGACACCTACTTCAATGCCAGATCCATGGATGTCTACATCACCAAGCTCCGCAAGCACTTGTCCTGCGATGAGCGAGTAGAGATCCAAAACAAACACGGCAAAGGATACAAGCTCATTACACCCGGCGCCAACAGCCAACCGGATGCCGACAACACGGTTGTACTCTAGAGCCCCATCCGGCATCCAGCTCCACACCATCCCCGACAGAGGGGAGTACGATAAGGCCGAGCAAGGAGATCCTTGCTCGGCCTTATCTTTTTATTTACCTATGTACAATCTCAGGAGTTTAGTTCAGCGAGAGCTCCTCGATATTTTTATCGACCTCGGTTGCCAAAGGAGAGGCATAGTACTTATCCTTGATGGTCTTGAATGCTTCGAGGGCCTTATCCTTTTGGCCGAGCTTTTGGTAAGCAAGGCCGGCCTTTTGCAAGAAAATAGGAGAGAGCAGGTCGTTGTCAGCTCGCTTGGCAGCGTCCTCAAAGTAGGAGATACCCTTCTCTATCTGTCCGGCATCCACATAGCAGTCACCGATCAGCCCATATATGGCCGGAGCGACCATGATATCCTTAGCACTAAACTTCTCCAAGTGCTTGATGGCGCTCTCTGTATTACCGAGGTGGTAGTAGCAGATACCGGCATAGGCCTGTGCCAAGTTGCCGGCACGGGTGCTCCCGTACTCCTTGATGATGTCCAAAAAGCCGACCACATCAGCTCCGTTGCCATCAAGTGCCAGCTGGAAAGAATCCATGGCAAAATAACGCTCCGCCTGATAGATCGCCGCATCACCCGCTTTTTGGTGCGGGATGCTGTAGAGGTTTCGGTAGGCCAGGAAGGCGGCTACGAGGAGGAGGACCACTAGGACAGCGATCCCGATCTTCTTACCATTGTTCTGGACGTACTGCACGCCCTTATTCAGTTGTTCGTCTGCCTGCTCCTGTATGTCAGGCGTAGTTTGCTTGTTGCTCATGGTTCGAATGGTTCGAATGGTTGCATCTGTTTTTATTCAGCGACAAAAGTACCAAATATTTGGGACTTCCTCATTATTTGGATTATTTAGCAAAAGTGTCCCTGCCATCGAGTGGCCGATGGGCAGGGACACCTACTCTATAGTCTTACTCTATATATAGTCTGTTGGTTGGTTGGGTCACTTGACCAGCTTGACGAGAAACTCCCGATCAGCCTCCCAGCCCATTGCGCTTGCGCCAAGTACAGCGGCATCGCTTTCACTGAGTTCGCTCAAGAGGATGCGGACCTTACCCTGGTAGATATTCAGGAGGTTTTTCTCCATGTGTCTCTTGGTGGGCTCCACGATTAGGTCTCCGGCTCTGGTGAGACCACCAAAGAGTACGATCGCCTCGGGGCTGGTATAGGCCACAGCATCTGCCAGTGCCTCGCCGAGGATGGCTCCCGTGCTCTCAAATATCTCCAGTGCCAGCTTGTCACCCTTGACAGCTGCATCGTAGACATCCTTAGAGGTGACCTCGTCTATATTCAGGTCACGCAGCAGGCTGTCATCCTCACGGATAGCCAGATACTCGCGTGCCGTTCGCGCCACACCGGTGGCGGAGCAGTAGGTCTCCAGGCAGCCTTGGCGTCCACAGCCACACATACGTCCATTTCGGCGGATGATGGTGTGTCCGATCTCTCCTGCAAAGCCATCGTGTCCGTAGACCAGCTTACCGCCTACGACGATACCACTACCCACACCGGTACCCAGGGTGATCTCGATGAAGTCCTTCATACCTCTGGCAGCTCCGTAGGTCATCTCACCGATAGCGGCGGCATTGGCGTCATTGGTGAGGGCTACCGGCAGGTCAAGCGACTCGCTGAGCATGTAGGCCAGCGGGATACGTCCCTTCCACGGTAGGTTGGGGGCAAAGTCTATTGAGCCGGTGAAGTAGTTGCCATTGGGGGCACCCACTCCTATACCGTGGATCTTGGAGAGGCCGCCCTCTCCGTCACAGAGCTTCCGTATCTCATCGGACAGCTCGGCAATGTAGTCCTCCACCTCGAGGTGGGTAGAGGTCTTGATGGATCCCGAGCGGATCATATTGCCACGTGTGTCGACGATACCAAATACGGTATTCGTACCACCAATATCCACCCCTACCACGTAGGGCTTAGTCATGTCTACGGTTGTTGTCGTTGTTTTAGCCATTCTTTTTGGTTTCTGTCTGATTTATGATTGGTGTCAGTCAAATACAGTGATCTTTTTTCCGGATTGCAGCATCACGGGGATGTCCAGGCTGATCCTCCACTTGTCATCCTCACGGACGAGGTTGATATTCAGGGCCGTCTCCTTGGTGGGGACACCGTTTTTGTCCACATACTCCACCACCTTGCTCTTGAGCTCCTCCGGCAGGTCATTCACGCTCGACACCTTGCCTAGCTTGGCCAGCGTCATTATATCCTGGAGCGAAAAAGCCCCTCGGCCGATTTGGTCGATATCCGGCAGGATCAGGACATAGGTGACCACGGCCGACTCTCCGGTGATGGTCTCCTTGAAGTCCTTGGCCTTGTACGCCTTGGCCCGCACCTCGGGTGCCAGAGGCTCGATCTCGGTGATGGCTTCGGGCAAACGGTACATTCCCCGGAAGTTATCCAGGCTGATCGACTCTTTGTCTCGGGTACAGAGCAGGTCGTAAAAAGACTCTAGGTCATCGTTGATTAGGTAGTTGACCGCCTTCTCGGCCGTATCCTTGGCCGAAGGTCCTCCGCACGCAGTCAGAGCCGAGGCTCCGAATAGGAGGAGACAGAGTGATAGCAAGACATGAGATAGCTTTTTCATGGCAATGAAGTGTTGGGGGTGTGTTGGATAGATATCTTATCTTTTGTTCTTTTTTGTATTCGATTACCAAGGGGAGGGCTTACGCCGTACTTAGTGTGCTAAGTTAATATTTTTTTTTGACATAGCCATAGTCCTTTCCTGCAGACAAAAAATTTGCCCCCCTATCCCTCCGGCCATTTTTTCTATTCGTGAAACCAAACGCTTCTATCCGTGAAAACTTTTGCTTCTATCCGTAAAACCAAACGCTTCTATCCGTAAAAAAACTTGGCCCGTATGAGATCTTGATTATCAATGGGTTGCGATGTACCTATTTTAGTCCCCAAAGGAAGGGGAAAAATCACCTACAGGCGGTGGGTCTCCGGTACGAAATCGCCACCCTCTCACGACTGTCGTGAGGGGTGGCGATATCAGTGTGCGTGAGGATGCGATGCTGTGCGCATCCTCCTAGATAGTGCTATAGAGCGTACTTGGTGATCTCCCAGCCCAAGAATCCCATATCGGTCGCCATCAGGTAGACCTGTACGGTCGCACCATCCGAGCTGATGGAGAAGCAGGCATCACCCACTTTGTTTTCGTTCTTGCCGACCCGATTAACCTCCCAGCCGTAGAGACGCCCGTATGGGGCAGTACTTGCATGTCTAGCTGCATCTTCGTTCACGGCTTTTTGCGGAGTGTACTCTCCCAGATCACCGGTTTGGCTGGGATCGTACTTGGGGTTGTAGGAGTCCAGGATCTCTCGGGAGGTCAGGGCTCCGGCACTGCCGTCGATGATGTTGGCGACGATCAGTCGGTTGCGCCAGTCGAGGCTACCATCCCAACTTGCTACCTCACCATTACCGATGGCCACGAGCTCCATGCCGTTGAATCGAGTGTATGCAAAACCCTTGGTATTGCTCCAGGTTGGCCACCAGCTTGCGCCTGCGCTGAAGACGTTGGCACTGCCGTCCATCTGTACCTTGAGCATGGTGCGATCTCTGGTCATGCCAATCACGACGGGGTCGGTATCCTCCACTCCGGTGGGTACGCACTTGGTGGCGTTTCCGGCGGACATGGTCGCATTGGGCTTGATGAGTCCGCTGTTTTTGGCGAACGCTCCGTTGTTGAAGGAGAGGACTAAGAATTCATTCAGTCCTCCGAATATCAGTCCGACGCGTGCCTTGCCACTCAGGATGTTGCCGGCAATGCCGATCGTGCGTCCGGTGTTGGCGTTGGGGTTTTTGCCGGCCATTGAGGGGTCAGTCGAGAGGTCCATACTGTAGATCTTGGTCGGGGTGCCCTCGATGCCATCTTTCCAGACAAAAATCTCCAGAAGGTGGTCGGGTATGTACTTATTGCCTATAGAGGCAATGGTGGTGGCGACGAGGTGTCCGGCGTCGTCGTTGGCTATACCATGTATCTGACCTGTGATACCGGTTCGGTTCACAGTCTTGCCGGTCGGCTCACCGGTGAAGCGGTTGTGCCTGAGTAGGCCCTCCTTGAGGTTGGCGATGATGAGTTCGTCGCCGATGACGGCCATGGAGCGGTTTTGGTCTTTTTGCCAGCCATAGCGGTCTCCCTGCAGCACCTTGACCCCAAAGAGTGGCGTGATACTACCCGGGACTCCCTCGGGGACATAGGTCGGATCGACGATCTTGAATCGATAGGTGCGTGGCGTGCCGTCCTGCGCGGTGATCGTGAACCTAAAGGACTCGTCGGTCACATTGACCGGTCCCTGGGATACGTTGGCCGACACAGAGGACCATGGTGAGGGCTCTACCTCGAGGCGTGCGGACCTGAGGCTCTCGAGGTGTTTGTAGCCAAACTGTGCCACAGACACCACATAGGCTCCGTCCTCCTCTTCGGGAGAAACACGCCAAATGAGTCGAGTCTTGTTGTTGTTTTTGCCAATCATACTGATGGCCGCAATGTCGTTGGCGGAGGACTTGGCAGAGGTGGCGACAAACTTGTACTCCTTTTTGGTGCCATCGGCATAGAATATAGTGGAGGTAAATCCCTTGGTCAAGTCTCGGACGCCACCAATATCGGGGACAAACTTGGCTCCCAATGGCATAGAGGCAATGACCCGCATCTGGGTGAGATCGCCCATGACCGGCTCGGTGTCGGAGATGTAGTAGGGGACTTGTATGGTGATCAAGCCCTTTTCGTCATCGATCTTGGCGGGGTACTCTTTTTGGGAGTTGTTGTTGAGCATACCCTTGACGGAGAGTGTGTGCAGATCAGCCTCGGGTGTAAAGCCCGGCTTGACCGGATCCTGACACCCGGCAAAGGGCATCAACAGTAGTGCCAAGAGAGGAATAGTGTATATCGTTTTCATACATTTATGGCTGTTTGGTGGTTTTTACTTCCATAGCGCATTTTGCTCCAGCGCGGTGTTGTTTTTCACCTCCCTGACCGGTATGGGGTTGATCGTGTAGCGGTCCGGGAAGCTCAGTGGTTGCGTATCTACGGAGATATACTCGTAGCGGAACCCGTCTCCTGCCTTGGTGATCTTGACCCCGTGACGTACCAGCCCGTCCATTACCTTCTGGGCAATACCCCAGCGACGCAGATCCCAGAAGCGGTGTCCCTCGAGCCCCAGCTCACGGATGCGCTCTTTTTGGAGGTCTCCGAAGAAGTCCTCCCAGGAGGATCTGGTGGTCAGCGGGGTGAGCTGTACAGAGGCGCGTGTAGTGCGGAGCCTATTGAGCTCCTTGTAGGCCTGTGTGAGCTGTCCTTGGCGAGCCAGTGCCTCGGCTTTGATGAGGATGAGTTCTGCGTACCTCATCTCGATCCAGTACTGGTCGCTCTTGTCCGTCTGAAAGTCGAGCTGTGGGTCGTACTGAAGGTACTTGCGGATCACATATCCGGTGGTGGTGCTGTAGGTGTCGTTGTCGTTCACGTCGAACTTGTGAAATCCGTCTGCTCCACCTCGGTAGAGCTCAAGGTTGCGACGCTCCCACCGCTTGGAGGTGACATCGATGAGGCGTTTCCAGGGCGCACCGTTGTAGAGGATGGTGGCGTAGAAGCGTGGGTCGCGATCCTTCCAGGGGTCCAGACCCAGGGTGTTGACTTTGTCCCAAGAGAACGCTTCCCACCGGCCATTGATCTTTATCTCAAAAGTCCCGGCAAACTCCTCCGTAGGTGTGGCGCAAACTCCCTGCCTGTGTCCGGGGAAGTCGGCTGGTGCACCGTAGTAGTTGTCGAAGACGTGCTGAAGGTTGGGGCGCTCAAAGTAGGCCGCAAGCAGGATCTCCTTGTTGTGCGGAGTGGTATAGATCTTGGCATAGTCATCGAGGAGGGCATACTTGCCGGTCTTGTCCACCTCAGCAACTGCAGAGAGAGCTTCGTCCCACCTGCCGGCATAGAGAGCCGCACGGGCAATCATTCCCCAGGCTGTGCTCTTGGTGACCCGGCCGAGGTCATACTCCGGCCAGCTCTCCGGGAGTAGCTCTGTGGCTTTTTTGTACTCACTGATCACGTAGTCCCAGCACTCTTGCTCGGAGGAGCGGGCTTTGGAGCGGTCGGCCTGATCATCTACCTTGTCCTCGTTGGTGCGGAGGACGACGCCACCGTATCGGGTGATCATCTCTTGGTAGGCAAAGGCTCGCCAGAAGCGGGCTTCACCCACTCGCTTGTCGATCTCCTTGGCCGGAAGATCCTTGAGCAATCCATGGTTGTAGTCTACGACAAACTCATTGATACGCTTGATGCGCTGGGTCATATCGGTCCAATTGTCCAACGGAAATGACTCTATAAACATAGAGGGCTGATAGAAGACCTTGTCGTTGTGGGAGAAGGTTTGGTTGTAGAAGGTGGCTTTCATGAGGTCGGTGTAAAAATCACTCAAGTCACCATCTGTTCTCCGTATCTCGGCCGTGTTGGGGGACATCAAGACACCGTAAAAACTCTTGACATAGAGATCAAGATTCCGGATGCTGGCATAGGCCGCTGTCTCGCTGTATCGATCGTTGGGTGCGATATCCAGCACTTTGTCACAGCCCGATGAGGCAAATGCCAGAGTCAGTGCTAGAAGAGTAGATCCGATCTTTGTATATATTCGTTTCATAGGAAAATAGTCGTTGGTAATGTGCTTAGAATGCCACCTCAAGCCCCACACTGATCGATTTTTGCTGTGGGTAGTAGGCTTGCAGAACGTTTGGAGCCTCCGGGTCGACGTACTTGAATGGTGATAGGGTCAGGAGATTGACCCCGGCCAGGTAGACCCTCAGGCTTTGCATCCCGACATTGGAGATAAGCTTCTCCGGCAGGCTGTATCCGAGTGTGATATTCTTTAGTCTCAGGTAAGAACCCTTGATGACCCAAAAGTCAGAGGTAAACCCATGATTTTGTTTTGCGGCGAGGGTGAGACGCGGATAGCGGGCACAGGGGTTGTCAGGGCGCCAGCTATTTTCCACCAGGTACTTGGGCACGTTGTCACCATTGCCATAGAAGGGCTTTGTGAGCGGGGTCTGATCCTGTACGCCATTGTTCCAAGTACCTTGGAGTAGTTGGCTGTACAGAGCGGCTCCCTGAAACATAAAGGAGAAGTCGAGACCGCGCCAGGATAGATCCCCATTGATAGCATAAACCATCTCGGGGAAGCGCGTGCGTGCGATTTCGACAAAGTCCTCCTTTTGGTTGACTCTGCCGTCTCCATTGATGTCGACATAGCGGATCTCTCCCAAGCGCGGGCTACCCGGCTGTGCAGGGGCTTTGTCGATCTCCTCTTGCGTCTGGAAAAGGCCCTGGGTCTTGAATCCCATCACACGGCCGAGGGAGCGGCCGATGCTGCTCTGCCAGGGTAGGATATTGTCGGGCTCGGCCATCTTGAGGATTCGGTTGCGAGAGAAAGAGACGTTCCCACTGAGGTTATAGTAGAGGTCACCGACGTGGTTTCGGTGCGAAAGTACCAGCTCAAACCCTCGGTTGTCGAAGGTCCCTGAATTTTCGATCATGCGGAAGTTGCCTCCCAGTGAGGGCGGATAGTTGCCTTCCAGGTTTTGCAGAATGTCGTACGTGTACTTGTAGAATACATCCAGCTCGACCCCAAGCAGTCCATCCCATAGAGAGGCGTCCAATCCGATGTTGTAGGTCCTGGTCTTTTCCCAAGTGAGATCGGGGATGGGCATACCACCAGAGGTGACCAGTGTGTTTTGTGCGGCAGGATTTTTACCAAAAGCGACGTTATTCTTTTGGATCTGATAGGACTTCATGAAGAGGTAGGGAGCCACTGTGTTTCGACCGAGCTGTCCGATACTACCACGGAGCTTCAGATTGGAGATGGTGCGGGCATAGTCCTGCATGAAGTCTTCTTTGGAGATCACCCAAGCGAGAGATCCGGATGGGAAGAAACCCCAGCGAAAATCTTTGGCAAAAAGGTAGGTTCCGTCGTACCTGAAAGAAAAATCAGCCAAGTACTTGTCGGCGTAGCCATAGTTGAGCCTACCGACATATCCGGCATTGGCTATTCGATTGCTGTGGCCTCGGTTGCCGGGTGCACCTTCACCGGCTTCGGGTACTCGCTTACCCATATCTAGCTCTTGGATGTCGAAGAGGTCAAATCCGGACCTTCGGGCATCGAAAAACTCAGTGGAGAGGCCATTTTGTTCGTACAAGAAGAGAGCTCCCACACTGTGGTTGCCAAAGGTGTGGTTGTACTCAATAGATGGACGCAAGATGTAGGAGGTATTGCGGGTATTGCTTCGGTACAACGAGCCGTCCGGCTTGAGGTCGGTTGCATCCCCGAGGGTGTATTTTTTCTCACCGAAGTTGTAAGCCATCCCCTTGTAGGCATAGCTGAAGCTTTTACCATTGAGAGAGTTGTAGTCCCAGGATGCAAACATGGCGACCTTTAGCCCATCGACATAGGGGAGTGCCCACTCTAGTCGAGTTGATCCCTCGAAGGTGTAGTTTTTGTTGTCGGTGTAGCCGGAGTGTCCGATCCCGTAGTAGGGATTGACATGGACGCGTGTGGGGAATGTGGGATAGCCCTTGTACTCTCTAGGCACAAACGGTGGGGCATACATGAGCACACCCCATACGTTTCCAGCCTGTTGATTGCCCCAGTTGAATAGCCCATTGCTGTGCGTGTTGCGCAAGCGACCGGCCACGTTGAGCGAAAACCTAAGGTTCTTGACCGGCTCGGAGTCGATATTGGCCCGGAAGCCGTATTGATTGAACTTATAGGTATTAAGGACGCCATTCTGGTTCATCAGTTCGCCACTGGCATAGTAGCGTAGTTTTTTGGTGCCACCGGTAGTTGAGAGGGTGTGCTTTTGCATGAGGGTCGCTTTCAGTGCCGGTGAGAGCCAGTCGGTATTTTCGTAGCCATCAGTCGGGTCGCTGTTGTTGACCATCTCCATCTCCTCTTTCGTAAACTTTGGCGCATTTCCATCGAGTTCGCTCGCTCTATTGTGCCATTGCATGTACTCGAGACCGTTTAGAAACTCCGGGAGGGTTGTCGGCTTGGAGAAAGTAAATGTACCGGCATAGCTGATGTTGTCCTTGCCTTCATTTCCTCTCTTGGTGGTAATCAGGATCACACCGTTGCCGGCACGCATCCCGTACACAGCTGCCGCAGCAGCGTCCTTCAGGACGGAGATCGACTCGATATCTCTGGGGTTGACCTCATTCATCCGACGTGCCACACCATCCACCAGCACCAGCGGGGCTGAGCTACCTTTGTAAGTATTGTAGCCACGGACAAGCAGTTCGGTGCCATCCGATCCCGGTGCACCGGTGGACTGCATGCCGGAGATACCGGGTGCTCTACCTATGAGGAGCTGAGAGGTATTGCTGACAGGTACCCGGTTGATATCCTTGGAGGAGATCACCGAAACGGATCCGGTCAGGTGAGATTTTTTCTGAGTACCATAGGCCACGACGACCAGCTCGCCCAGCTGCTCCACATCCTCGCTCAGGACCACATTGATCGTGCTCCGTCCTCCCACGGCCACCTCTTGGGTTGCCATGCCGATATAGGTGTAGACGAGGACGTCGTTTTGTCCGGCGCGGATGGTGTAGTTACCGTTCATGTCGGTCACTGTGCCGGTTGATTTGTTTTTGACCTGGACGGTCACCCCTATCAGCGGGGTCCCATCACGCTCAGTTACTTTGCCACGCACGTCTGTAGCTTGTGCCACTGCTGTGACCGGCATGATGGCTAGTAAGACCGCAGAAAAGAAGCTGATGACTAAGCTTCGCCTCAACAAGGCTGAATGAATATTCATAATCACTGATCCAATGTTTTTGGTTAGGTAAAATGTTGTCATTGTCTATACACCGCACTCAGCGATGGCTCACCAGACGACCAGCTCATCCGTGACAAGCAGATCTCCGGGGTGTGGAAGATGGTAGTGTACTTTTAGGTATCGTGCATTCTGGTTTGGAAAAAAAGTAAAGGTCTCAATCTCTTGTCGGGTTTGCCGAGGTGGCTTTTGGGGGTGGATTCGCCCCACAAGTCGATAGTCCTGTCCATCCTCGGAGATCGACAGCTCTATCCACTCCGGTAGGCTGACCCGCGGACCGGGCTGATGCATGCACCGAGTCGACACACTGTGGACCATGGAGTCCTCCTGCAGGTCTAGGACGGCAATATTGTCCTGTGCCAAGTTGGTCACCAGCCATATACCGTCGCAAAAGTCAGTCGTTCCCCTCCGACCATCCACGAGTGCCGTCTCAGGTCCGGATGTGACAAATTGTCGGCTCAGCGGTGTCTTCCAGATCAGAGGCTTACCTATCGCTCGATGGTAGTCGGCACTGACTTTGCTCAGGTAGCCACTGATCACGCCGTCCACAAAGTAGGCGGCCACGATCCTTGCCGAGTCGGTCACCACCAGAGTATCACCAGGGAAGTATCGCTTCGACCGAAGTGTGGGGATGCTCCCGTCCGTGGTGTAGCGTATCTCTGCAGGGTCACGCTCTCCGTCAAGGGTCACTCGTATGGCTTTGTGGAGGCGATCCACCTCTATTTTTTCCTGTAGCAGCGATGAGGGCCGATAGCTATTAACCCCTCGTTGCCGTAGTTTCTCCACCTCGATATTCACCCTTCGCCTAAAGTCTTTGGGGTCTTTTCTTGCCGGATCGGTCCAAGCAATCTCCGCCAAGGAGAGTAGGCGTGGAAAGATCATGTACTCTGCATGGCTTGGAGTGGGTACGTACTCTGTCCACAGGTTGCCTTGGACTCCGATGATTCGTTGTTGCTCTTTTTCGGAAAGAACCCTCGGGAGAGGATCGTAGCCATAGGTGCGCATGAAAGTCGTTGTCCACCCGTTGGCCAAGGGTTCGTAGCGTCGATCCGACTGGTAGTAGTCCAAGTAAAGGAGACCTACCGGGCACATGATCGCATCGTGCCCCTGCCGAGCAGCTCGGATAGCCCCTTCCTCTCCTCGCCACGACATGATCGTCGTACCCTCCGGGATCTCTCCGGCACCAATCTCGTCCCATGCAATGGCAGTCCGACCCTTGCTTCTGAGGTAGTCGGCTATTTTTCCAAAAAAGTAGCTCTGTAGCCCTTCCACCCCGCCAAGGCCCTCCCGTCGTATCACGGCCTGGCACTTGGGACAGCTCTTCCAGCTCTGCATATCGGTTTCATCCCCTCCTATATGAATCTGTCGTGAGGGAAAAAGGGCAATCATTTCATCCAATACGCGGCACAAAAAGGTGTAGGTATCGGGGTTGCCCAAGCATAAGTCACGATCATACCGCCGAGGCTGACCTGTGCAGGAGAGTGCCGGATAGGCATACAGTACTTCATGGCTATGGCTTGGCATCTCTATCTCGGGGATGACCTCTATTCCCCGCTCCGAGGCGTACCGCACCACCTCGGCCATCTCTTCTCGGGTGTAGTACCCCCCATAGGCATGAGGGGCATCACTGTCTGCATGCGCCCGATCTCCATCGCTCCACCACTCTTCAAAGTCCGCCACTGTCCGGTAAGCTGTCTTTTGGGTCAGTGCCGGGTACGCCCGTATCTCAGCACGCCAGCCACCTCCGTCCGTCAGGTGCCAGTGGAGTCGATTTAGCTTGTACCGGGCCATCTCATCAAGGAGCTTGAGGACAAACTCCTTGGGCATAAAGTGACGCGAGACGTCCAGCATCAGTCCTCGGTACGAAAATCTTGGGCGATCGGAGATCCTAGTAGCGGGTAGGCCCCGGGCCGTCATTAGCTGTCGAAGTGTCTGCAACCCATATCGTGCCCCCTCCGTACCCCCATACTCCAAGCGGACTCCGGCTGTGGCACTCACGCAGAGACGGTACTCAGCCGGCTCCATTTCGGCCAGCCGGACCAGTTTGCAAAAAGCGACACCACCGGCCGGTACCGACAATCCGTCACCGACAAAGCTCGCCTTTTGCCCCAGTTGCTCCAGATCACCCACCACTTCTCGGAGCAAAGGATATAGATCCCTATCGGCCCCCTCTATCAAAAGTGTGGCTCCATCACCGCGCCATCCGAACGCCGGCTCTTCCGGGAAAGAAACCTTCTGTGGCATGGGGATCAGATTGACCGACGAGGGTCGGATCAGCGAGTCAACCAGACCAAGTGCACTCCGGCCGCCATACCCTGGTATGGTGGCCGAGGACAAGATTGCGGTCGCAATGCAGGCCACCAATGAGAGTGGCACTCGCTTTATGCCCAAGTAGATCATTGCAGTATCTATCAGATCGTCAACACCTATTCATTATCTCCGTACCGGATTCCGGTCGTGTCACGTACCACCCAAGCCCCGGCAGTGGGTGTGGTCATTCTCTAGTCTTCCACCTATAATATATAGTCTCCGAGCGCAAAGACCCGACGATTGAAGGGTGACCGATTCATAAAAAATATATGTTGCCAAACAATTATAATGTTCTTTACTTTGCAAATGTATGAAAATATTCTTTCAAAACAATTGTTTGGTCACTATTTATGCCCAAATTAATTGGGCACTTGCTATAATAACACCCAAGTCGGATCTATTTTTATTTTAAGAGGGGTGCATAAGCACCACTTATAAAACAATTTTGGATATTTCCACCAACAAAAGAAAAGAAAAGATACATTCTCCACCGAAAAAGGTTGCTCAACAGTCAAAAAAAGGCCCCCAAAAACAGTGTTTTTGGAGGCCTTTTCAATTCGCTGAAAATAAGAGTGTTGCGATAGGGCTGTTTTTTCACGGATAGAAGCATTCGGTTTCACGGATAGAAGCAAAACTTTTCACGGATAGAAGCGTTCGCATAGACAGATAGAAAAAAAAAACGGCACACGATTTGGAAGAGGAGATGCTGTTAAAAACAAGGAATTATTTTGGCAGTCTTAAAAAAATGACTAAATTTGCGCAAGAATTTGATTCGGCCGTGTGTCGAGGAGTTTTTGATCCAAGACCGGTCGAGTCGGTAGTAGATTAATAAAACAAGGAAATTGATTATGAAGAAGAGTGTAAAGTCAGTGCTGACACTTGCATGTGTGGCACTATTCGCAGTTGGTATGGCATCTTGCCAAGAGAAGAAATCTGCTGAGGAAAAAGTAGAGGACGGCATTGAGCAAGTAGGCGAAGGCCTAGAGCAGGGTGCTGAGCAAGCTACCGAGGCTGTAGAGCAAGGTGCTGAGCAAGCAGCCGAGGCTGTAGAGCAAGGTGCTGAGCAGGTAGCTGACCAAGTTCAAAACAATCAGTAATACAGACTCCTCATATCAACCCAGGGAACGCCACAAGGTAGCTCTCTCCGGGTTGACAGGAGAAACACTGCTGGAGATTTTTGCATAAAGTCTCCACAGTAATTTGTACAAGGTGTGCCAAAACAAATGTTTTGGCACACTTTTTTTCGTCCCATTTTCATCCACTTTTCATCCAATAGCTGTACCGATCGGAGCGATTGGGGGAGTCCGGGCAGGAAGTGGATACGAGCGAGGGAGTGTGTCAAGAGCTAATCGGCTCTCGACACACCCCCTCGCCTTATGAGGCTGTGTCACGAAGGAGGTTACTTCGTGGCAAGATTCCGGCACACTATGCTATATTATGGTCAATGTATGGCCGTCCGACACACGCTTACTTGGGGTGTGTATGCCTGAGATTCGTTTACTTCCGAAATGGGAGCTTTACGACCTGGCACTCAACACTCTTGTCACGTACCAAGACAGCCACCTTGGTACCCGGCTCCTTGAACGCTTTTTGGACATACCCCAGTCCGATTCCTTTTTTCAGGGTTGGGGACATGGTACCCGAGGTGATGTGCCCGATGGCATTGCCCTCCAAGTCGGTGACAGTGTAGCCCTCACGGGGTATACCACGTCCGATGACCTCAATTCCCACCAAGCGACGCTTGATTCCCTCTTCTTTTGTCTTTTCCAAGAGCGATCGGCCGGGTAGGTTTTCCTTGCCCTCAATGAGCTTGGTGACCCACCCCAAGCCGGCTTCGAGAGGGTTGGTGGTGTCGTCTATATCATTGCCGTACAGGCAAAAGCCCATCTCTAGTCGGAGAGTGTCTCTTGCACCCAGTCCACATGGTTTGATACCGTACTCCTTGCCGGCATCAAAGAGTTGCGACCAGATGAATTCGGGGTCTTTTAGGTCCAAAAAGTAGAGCTCAAAGCCACCTGCTCCGGTGTATCCGGTGTTGGAAAAGAGGACCTTGTGTCCGGCAAACTCCCCAGATTTGAATGCATAGTAGGGGATCTCGTCGAGGTTGGTCTCGGTGCATTTTTGGATGGTTTCCTTGGCTTTGGGTCCTTGGACGGCCAGGATACTCATGCGGTCGGATTGGTCGATCAGCTCCACCCCATCGATGAGGTGTTTTTGGAGCCAGGTGTAGTCTTTTTGGACGTTGGCAGCATTGGCCACCAGCATGTAGTGATCTTCACAGCAGTAGATGATGAAGTCGTCCACGATTCCGCCCTGGTCATTGGGGAGATAGTTGTACTGCGCTTTGCCGGGTGTGAGTTTGGCAATGTCGTTGCTACAGACATTTTGGAGGTACTCAAGTACTTTGGGGCCTTTGGCCACAATGGAGCCCATGTGTGAGACATCAAACACACCGACCGCCTCCAGGACGGTCATGTGCTCGGCATTGATTCCCTCGTACTGGATCGGCATATCGTAGCCGGCAAACTCGCCCATCTTGGCGCCCAATCGGAGGTGTATGTCGTGAAATGGAGTCTGTTTTAGTGCCATACTTATTCGTTGACTTGGTTCAATAAAATGATTGGTTTTGACTTTTCACGGTGGTTTTTTCTTGGTGTTCCCCTTATTTTTTCACGGGGGTGGAGACAATCTTTAGGATCACCTCGGTTGCCTTGATCATGTTGTTGATCGGGAGGTATTCGTATCGGCCATGGAAGTTGTGACCGCCGGCGAAGATATTGGGGCAAGGCAATCCCATGAAGGAGAGTTTGCTACCGTCTGTTCCGCCTCGTATGGGGCCAATCTTGGGCTCCACACCCACTGCTTTCATGGCCTCTTCAGCATGCCGTACAATGTACATGACGGGCTCCACCACCTCACGCATATTGTAGTACTGGTCTCGGACCTCAGCGGTCACGCGTCCCTCGCCATAGAGCTCACACATGCGCTTGGCAGTCTCTGTGATGCAGGACTTTTGGAGCTCAAAAAGTGCACGGTCATGATCGCGAAGGATGTACTGGAGGGTTGCCTCCTCCACAGTCCCGGACATACCGACCAGATGATAAAAGCCCTCGTAGCCCTCAGTGTTGTCGGGGCGTGCGGCAGGTAAATAGCTGTTGTACTCCATGGCCAGCAACATGGCATTGATCATCTTGCCTTTAGCACTGCCGGGGTGTACATTTAGTCCTTTGAAGGTAATGGTGGCGGCTGCGGCGTTGAAGTTTTCGTACTCCAACTCACCTAGCTGTCCGCCGTCCATAGTGTACGCAAAGTCGGCACCAAATCTCCGGACATCAAATCGATCTGCGCCACGGCCGATCTCCTCATCCGGCGTGAAGCCTACCTTGATCTCACCATGCTTGATCTCGGGATGCTCCACCAGATATTGTATGGCCTCCATGATTTCGGCAATGCCTGCTTTGTCGTCCGCACCTAGAAGTGTGTGCCCATCTGTGACCATGATCTCCTGTCCTTTGTACTGCTCTAGCTCGGGAAAGGTCTCGACGGAGATGGCGATACCCTCTTTTTCGTCCAAGACAATGTCCCCACCGCGATAGTCTACGATATGGGGGTTGACCTCGGCACCACTCATATCGGGAGAGGTGTCCATGTGAGACACGAACCCGATTTTGGGCTGACCCTCAAGGCCATTGGCGGGCAAGGTTCCCATGAGGTAGCAGTTTTCGTCGAATAGGATATCTTGGAGGCCAAGCTGGTGCATCTCTTTTTCGAGGAGACGGGCTAGGGCAAACTGTTTGTCTGTACTGGGGGTTGTTTCGGAAGTCTCACACGACTGGGTGTCGATGGATATGTAGCGTTTGAAGCGCTCAATAATACGGTCACGGTTGATTTGGATATTCATATTTTTCTGTGGTTTTAGAGGTCCCGGATCACTTGGTCGGCGAGCTTGTCGGCCTCCTCGGCCGTGGCAGCCTCGGCATATATACGGAGGAGCGGCTCGGTATTGCTCTTGCGCAGGTGCACCCACCCGTCCGGGAAGTCCAGCTTGACACCATCCTCAGTGCAGATGTCGGCCTGTCCTTGGTAGGCGCCGGCTATTTTGCGAAACAGTGCCTCCGTATCGGTACCGGGCTTGAGCTCGACACGCTTCTTGACCATCTCGTAGCGGGGAAGCAGGCTGTGGATCTGGGATGGTTTGAGTGAGCGTTTGGCCATTATGGTCAGGAATAGTGCGATACCCACGATGGCATCACGCCCATAGTGAGCGGCCGGATAGATCACGCCACCATTGCCTTCTCCTCCGATGAGTGCCCCGACGGCCTTCATCTTCTCGACGACGTTCACTTCTCCCACCTTGGCTGCAAAGTACTGTCCGCCATACCCCATCGTGATGTCTCGGAGCCCCCGAGATGAGCTGAGGTTGGAGACGGTATTGCCACCCGGACTGAGACTCAGTAGGTAGTCTGCTATGGCGATCAGAGTATTCTCTTCGCCAAAGGGTGTGCCGTCCTCGCAGATGATGGCTAGGCGATCGACGTCCGGGTCTACCGCAAATCCGACATCGGCACCCTTTTCTCGCACAGCCTCACACAGCGAGGTGAGGTTTTCGGGCAGTGGCTCGGCGGTGTGGGCAAAGTCTCCGGTGACATCAGCGTTGAGCAGGTAGACTTTTTTGACCCCCAGAGCCTCCAGTAGCTTTGGAACCACGAGTGCGCCTACGGAATTGATGCAATCAACCACGACGGTAAACTCTCCTGCCGCAATAGCCGGAACGTCCACCGTCGGTAGCGCCACCACGTCCAAGACATGCCTCTCGGTATAGTCGCGATCAATGATCTTGCCTATTTTGTCGACCGGCACGTAGTCAAAGTCTTTGCTTTCGGCCAGTGCCACCACTTGCTCTCCCTCCATTTTGTTCAAAAACTCACCTCTGTGGTTGAGGAGCTTGAGGGCATTCCAGTGTCGCGGGTTGTGGCTGGCAGTGATGATGATCCCCCCATCGGCTTTTTCGAGAGCTACGGCGATCTCGGTCGTCGGTGTGCTGGAAAATCCGAGTCGCACCACGTCAAAACCCTGAGCCAGTAGCGTACCGATCACGATCTGCTCTACCATTTCGCCGGAGATGCGTCCGTCTCTTCCGACGACCACTTTACCGGACTTGAGGGGTGAGTTGGTTTTCAAAAACTCAGCATACGCTGAGGTGAAAGCCGCAATGTTGGTGGGGTTGAGCCCTTCGGTGGTAGGGCCTCCAATAGTTCCGCGTATTCCGGAGATGGATGCTATTAGACTCATGATCCTATTTATTGTGCTATGTTATTTGTATTCAAAATGTACCATCTCAAAGAAAAGGGGGATGCCTTCGCGCGAGAGGACCGCCGGGCCAAAACGAAACGAGGAGATGATCTGTAGCTTGGCTCCATCCCCGACATGCTTGGCGGCTTCCAACAGTGCCAAACAGAGTAGACTCTCGTTACCTTTTTCGTTTGGGTCTGCTTTGGGAGAGAGGATAGGCACTTCACTCTTGGGGTCGTAGACGAATGGGAGTGGGAAGGTACCACCGCTCTTCGGTCCATACAGCTGGACTGAGGCCATGCTTCTTGGGCTGATGCTACGGAAGCTGAACCGAGAGGAGACAATCGTCACGCCGGCCTTTGGCGCACCTTTTCCCTTTTCGATAACCCTGATGTACAGTCCATCATTGATCTTCACAAAGACCTTCTCCGGTGTCTCTACCTCTGGCGGAAAGTTTTGGATCACACGGATGCCATTTTTGTCCATGAAGGTACTGATCTCCTTTTTTTCACGAGAGATCATCTCCACGTATGAGATCCGGTCTTTGCGACAGCCGGTGGTAAATAGCATGACCCCTGCAAATAGGGCGGTCAAGATAGTCGTGGGGAGCGTTTTCATTCGTTGCTGGTTGGTATATGTATCGTATCTACTGAGTGCGCCTCTCTTGGCGTACCAAACAAATATACGAAAAAGAACATTACCCCTATCCAATCCACACTCATATGTCCTGCGAGGCTCCGAGAGGTGCGACATTGTACCCCAAAAGAAAAGGCACCCGAAGGTGCCCTACCCTAGCGTCTCTCGCCTCCCTCGATCACTCCGCTACCGTAGCAGAGTCGGTGGTCAGCATCGTAAAGGGTGCAAAACTGGCCCGGGGCGACGCCTTGGATCAGTGCTTGCGACAGCAGTCGGTAGCCACCATCTGCTTTTTGCTCCAAAACCCCTTGGGTGAAATCCGGTGTGTGACGTACCTTGAAGGTCACCGAGAGTGTGGCTTCGGTCATGGGGTTGCCACTGATGAAGTTCAGATCATCCAAGTGTACGACATCACCGTATTGCTCGATAGGTGTGTAGCCTTGGCTCACGAAAAGTGTATTGGTGGGGACATCCTTTTTGACCACAAACCAGGGGCCACCACTTAGCCCCAAGCCCTTTCGTTGCCCAATGGTATGAAACCAATAGCCATCGTGTTCGCCCACCTTTTTGCCGGTCTCGAGCTGTACGATAGGTCCCTTTTGGGTTCCCACATACTTGCGCAAAAAGTCGGTATAGTTTACCTTCCCCAAAAAGCAGATACCCTGACTGTCCTTTCGGTGTGCGGTCAGGAGTCCATTGGCCTCAGCGATGGCACGCACCTCCTCTTTCATGAGAGCGCCGATGGGGAAGAGGGCTTTTTGGAGCTGTGGATAGGTGATTTGGGCCAAAAAGTCGGTCTGGTCTTTCAGCGGATCCCGTGCAGTGGCGAGGTAGTGAGTTGACCCAAGTCGCACTTTGTCGGCATAGTGACCGGTAGCGATGTAGTCGTAGTCCTTGCCCCAGTAGTCGTTGAAAAAGCCAAACTTGATGACCCTGTTGCACAGCATATCCGGGTGTGGTGTCCGCCCTGCCCGCACCGTATCTATCATGTACTGCACGACATACTCCCAGTACTCGGTATGCAGGCTCACCAGCTCGAGGCGCAGCCCATACTTCCGAGCCAACCAGCGGACGAGGACCTCGTCATCCTCCGAGGGGCAGTCACCAAAGCCCTCCTCCTGGGCCCCGATCCGGATGTAGTAGAGATCCGGACGGATCCCCTGCTCCACGAGCAGATGGAGGGCGACCGAGCTATCCACTCCTCCCGAGAGGAGCAGTGCCACACTACCGGTCATTAGGATACCTTGCTACCGGGTGCGACCTCCTTGCTTGGCGTGATCACCGAGAGGGTACCATCCGGCTCCTGCACACTCAGGATCATTCCTTCGCTCTCCACACCCATCAGCTTACGAGGTGGAAAGTTGGCGACAAAGCAGACTTGCCGGCCCACCAGTTCTTCGGGCTTGTAGTACTTGGCCAGTCCGGAGACGATGGTTCGTCCTCCCAGTCCGTCATCGATCCTAAATTGTAGGAGTTTGTCTGCCTTGGCCACTTTTTCGCACGACAAGACCTTGCCCACCCGTATATCGAGCTTCTCAAAGGTACCAAAGTCCACGGCCTCTCCTATCGGCTCTGCGTGTCGGCTCTCCGCCTCGTTTTGTGCCTTGGTGGCTTGGAGTTTGTTGAGTTGCTTGGCGATCTCGGCATCCTCTATTTTTTGGAAGAGCAGCTCCGGCTTTTCCAGTCGGTGTCCTGTCTCGAGTAGGGTATGTGAGCCGATCTCCTGCCAGGTGGCCTCTCGGTCGTAGGCGAGCATCTTGCGTAGCTTTTTCATGGAGAAGGGCAAAAATGGCTCCATCAGGAGGCTGAGATTGGCCGCAATCTGCAGTGCGACATTGAGTATGGTGGCGACACGATCGGGATCGGTCTTGATCACCTTCCAAGGCTCGGTGTCGGCCAGATACTTATTACCCAGCCGAGCGAGTGTCATGGCTTCGCGCTGAGCATCGCGGATATGAAAGTCCTCCAGCAGTGTGGCGACCCGCTCCTTGATCAGGTCGATCTCCGCTAGCACACTCCGATCCTCAGGGGTCACAGTCTCTGCTGCCGGCACTTTCCCATCAAAGTACTTGTGGGTCAGCACCATGGCACGGTTCACAAAGTTGCCCAGCACAGCCACCAGTTCGTTATTGTTGCGTGCCTGAAAGTCAGCCCACGTGAAGTCATTGTCCTTGGTCTCCGGTGCGTTGGCTGTGAGGACATAGCGGAGGACATCCTGCTTGTCGGGAAAGTCCTTGAGGTACTCATGGAGCCAGACAGCCCAGTTGCGCGAGGTGGAGATCTTGTTTCCCTCCAGGTTCAGAAACTCATTGGACGGCACATTGTCCGGTAGGATATAGCTTCCCTCTGCCTTGAGCATGGTGGGGAAGACGATGCAGTGAAAGACAATGTTGTCCTTGCCTATGAAGTGGATCAGCCTCGTTGATGGATCCTTCCACCAAGTCTCCCAGCTATCGGGCAGTAGCTCCTTGGTATTGGATATGTAGCCGATCGGTGCATCAAACCACACATACAGCACCTTGCCCTCCGCACCCTCCACCGGCACGGGGATTCCCCAGTCCAAGTCTCGAGAGACGGCACGAGGTTGCAGGCCCATATCGAGCCAGCTCTTGCACTGTCCGTAGACATTGGTGCGCCACTCCTTGTGTCCGTCGAGGATCCACTCCTTTAGCCACTTCTCATATTTATTTAGGGGGAGATACCAGTGCTTGGTCTTGCGTAGGACCGGCTTGGATCCACTGATGGCCGAGTGGGGGTTGATCAGCTCTGTGGGGCTGAGGGAGGTCCCGCACTTCTCGCACTGGTCACCATACGCTCCCTCGCTGCCACAGTGAGGGCATGTACCTGTGATGTAGCGGTCGGCCAAAAAGGTGTGAGCCACCTCATCGTAGTACTGCTCACTCTCCAGCTCCTCAAACACCCCCTTGTCGTAGAGGGTCCGGAAAAAAGCACTCGCCACCTCGGTATGGGTGTCGCTCGAGGTACGAGAGTAGATGTCGAAAGAGATCCCAAACTCCTCAAACGACTTTTTGATCAGCGCATGGTACCGATCCACTATATCTTGTGGGGTCACCCCCTCTTTTTTGGCCCGGAGTGTGATTGGCACACCGTGCTCATCGGAGCCACAGATGTAGAGGCATGGGCGGTCGTTGAGCCTCAAGTACCGTACATAGATATCCGCCGGCACATACACGCCGGCCAAGTGTCCGATATGCACAGGGCCATTGGCGTAGGGGAGTGCCGCCGTGACGAGCGTTCGCTTATAGTCTTTGTTCATGGGGTTGTCTGTCTATATGTTCGTTGCAAATTTACCTAGATTAGCCACTATATCCAAAGGCTCCCCACCGATTTTCTTCCCCACCGACCAGCCAAAAGGATCGGCAACACCGGCACCCTTTTCCCAATCGGACATCCCTCCAAAAGGGAAACAAAATGGGGCCAAAAAGGCGATTTTTGGAAACAAAAAAGGTCCTCCGGGGGGGGGTACTGATAATCAACTACTTGCAGGGGGCCTCGAGTTTCACGGATAGAAGCAAATGTTTTCACGGATAGAAGCGAAACTTTTCACGGATAGAAGCGAAACTTTTCACGGATAGAAGCAATTGCTCAGACGGATAGAAAAACCGGGCACCCCCACAAAAAGGGCACCGGACTCATTCGCAAAAAAAGACTCTTCACCGGTGGTCGTTTGGAGACAAAACACTATATTTGCATGACCCACCGGGGGCAATTGTATCACCGAGGCTCGGGGTAGAGCGGGTGCGTACCTGCCCAGCGATCGTCATCCGGAGACAAACAAAAAAGCAAAAAGCCGACCGAACAAAGCGGTACGACCATACGGGGCGACAGACGCCCCCAAAAGCAATGTATGGACCAATGTAGCATGCACACCATAGCCAAACGCACTGCGTGGCAAAAAGGGCAGACCAAGCCGGTGGTGCCCCAAGCATTCACCTCCTCGGGGTGGGCTGCACGGCTGACGTTGCTCCTGCTCATCGTGATCATCGGCCGGGCACCCGCCTATGGTCAGCTCTTGGGCGACACCATCTCGCACGCCCTACCCGAAGTCGTAGTGACCGCCTCTCTCCCCGAAGTAATCCCCGGTCAAAAACTCAGTGGCAAACGACTTCGGAGCATGAGCACCTTTTCGGTAGCCGATGCGATCCGCTACTTCTCGGGGGTCCAGATCAAGGACTATGGGGGGATCGGTGGAATCAAGACGATCAATGTCCGCAGTCTCGGCACCAACCACATGGGGATCTTCTACAACGGTGTACAGCTGGGCAATGCCCAAAATGGGCAGGTCGACCTAGGGCGCTTCTCCTTGGACAATGTCGAGCAGATCACCCTGTACAATGGGCAAAAGAGTGACCTCTTTCAGTGCGCCAAGGACTTTGGCTCCGCAGGCTCGGTCTACATCACCACACGGTACCCAAACTTCGGGACAGGCGAGCGGCATCACCTCCGTGCCGGACTCAAGGGAGGCTCATTTGGGCTGGTGGCCCCCTCCGTGACTTGGGAGCAAAAGTTGCCTCTGGGGTTTTCATTGTCGGCGAGCACGGAGTTCATCTCCTCCAATGGTCGCTACCCTTTTCGGTACAAGCGTATCTTCCAGGACGGTACCATAGCCTACGACACCACCGCAGTACGCGAGAATGGAGACCTCACCGCACTGAGGGCCGAGCTGGGACTCTACCGCACACTCCACGAGGGGGCATGGGACCTACAGGGCTACTACTATCGATCCAAGCGCGGACTGCCGGGACCGATCGTGAAGAACGTATTTGAGCATGGACAAAGGCTGCAGGACGAGAGCTTTTTCGTGCAGACCAAGTACAACCAACGCCTGACCGACCACTACAGGATCAAGATCAACGCAAAATACGCCAACGACTACACACGCTATATAGACAACGAGTGGACCAGCCCCATATATGTGGACAACAAATACCTACAGCACGAGCTATATACCTCGATGGCCAACATGGTGGAGCTGTGGGATTGGCTAAAAATCAATCTCGCCCTCGACTACCAGCTCAATCTGATGCAGTCCAACCTTGCCAACTTTTCGCAACCCACACGGCACACGCTCCTTGCCGCACTGGCACTGGAAGCCAAGTGGAAGTGGCTGACCCTGCAGGTCAGTGGACTGGAGACCATGGTGCGAGACGAGGTCAAGCGCAACGCACAAGCCCCGCCAAAAAACATCTTTAGCCCGGCAGTGGTACTCTCCGCAAAGCCATTTGAGGAGCAGGACTTTTTCATCGAGGCGTTCTACAAAGATATCTTTAGGATGCCGACCTTCAACGACCTATACTACACCCTTATCGGCAACGCAAGCCTACGTCCGGAGTATGCGACCCAGTACAACCTAGGGCTGAGGTACACCATCGCTCCGAGCTCACGATGGCTGAGACTGGCGGAGCTAAAGGTGGACGCCTACTACAACAAGGTGACCGACAAGATCGTGGCAGTACCGGCCGGAAATATGTTTCGCTGGATGATGCTGAACCTGGGACAAGTGGACATCAAGGGGCTGGAGCTAACCGCAAACACCCTGACCCAACCCATCGACGACCTCTCCATCACCGGACGAATAGCCTACACCTACCAGGCGGCAAAGGATGTCACAAACAAACAGGACAAAAACTACAAGCACCAGATCGTCTACATCCCCAAGCACAGCGGATCCGTGGTCCTATCCGCCGACTACAAGAGCTGGGGAATGAACTACAGCTTTGTCTACACCGGCGAACGCTTCAACGCCAAGTACAACGACGACAACAGCCGCATGCTCCCGTGGTACACCCATGACCTCAGCTTCCGGAAAGTTTTGGGCATCGGACACACCCACCACAAGCTGCGCCTGTCGCTCGATGTCAATAACCTCCTGGACCAACACTACGACGTGGTACTCAACTACCCTATGCCCGGTCGCAACTACAAACTGACACTGCTATTTGAGCTGTAAAAACACCGCCCCACAAAAAACGGGATCACCGCCATGAGCAACTACCGATACCATCTGTACCCCCTACTCCTCACCCTACTTCTCCTCCTATCCGGCTGTCGTGGCGAGTACGAGGTCCTCTACTCCAAGCCCCACAGTACCGACCTCGGAGCGATGGAACTGGAGGGAGCAAAAGGGAAGCTGGTGGGCTTTTACCTCCTGAATGAGGGAAATATGGGGAGCAACCGATGCACGCTGGACTACTTCGACTTCACCAAAGGAATCTACCACCGCAATATCTACGCCGAAGCCAACCCCTCAGTGGTGAAAGAGCTGGGCGATGTGGGCAACGATATAGGGATCTACGGGAGCAAGCTCTACGCCGTCGTCAATGTCTCCAACTACATAGAGGTGATGGATGCCACCAACGCCAAGCACATAGGCAAGATCATGATCCCCAATGTCCGGTACGTCACCTTTCACAACGGTAGGCTCTATGCATCCGCCTACGTGGCACCGGTAAAGCCGGACCAAAATGCCCGTGTGGGCGCAGTGTACGAGGTCGACACCACGACACTGCAAGTCCTCAGAAGCTGCAACGTCGGCTACCAGCCCGAAGAACTGGCCGTAACCAACGGCAAACTCTATGTCGCCAACTCCGGAGGCTACATGGCACCCAACTACGACCGTACAGTGTCCGTGGTGGATCTGGAGACTTTCGGGGAGATCAAGCGGATAGATGTGGCCATCAACCTCCATCGCCTGCGACCCACGTCATCGGGCGAGCTACTGGTCACCTCCCGTGGCGACTACTACAATGTGGCCCCAAGCATCTACTTCATCGACCCACAGCGCGATATCGTGACCAAGCAGATGGACCTCCCAATAAGCAACCTGGATATTGTGGGCGACCGAGCCTACTTTTATGCCATGACCTGGAGCTACAAGACGCAGACCAATAGCGTCGCCACCTACGGCATCCTGGACACGAGGACAAAAGAAGTCACCACCCGAAAACTCATCCGAGACGGCACCCAAGAAGATATCCGCACCCCATACGGACTGAAAGTCAACCCCCTCAATGGCGACTTTTACCTGACGGACGCCATAGACTACGTCACCCCGGGTACCCTACTCTGCTACGACAAAAACGGGATGCTGAGGTGGAAAGTGGACACCGGAGACATCCCGGCACACCTAGTATTTAGATACGATAAAAAAACGATGACAAAATAAAACAAACAGCAATCCATGAAACAGAAAAAACTACTCCTAGGACTACTGCTCCTACTCCTCCTGCCGGCTCTCGAATCCTGCCGACAGATAGATCCCACACTGCCACCCGAAGTAACCTTTGACGCGGCAGAATACACGGTCAAGACCGACCGCCTGCTCAGAATCACTCCCACGATCAAAAACGACAAGGAATTTGCCGCCTACTCCTGGATCAGCGATGGGAAAGTGATCGGACGAGAAAAAGAACTCGCCTTCTCAGCAAAAAGCACCGGTACATACTACGTGACCTTTCAGGTAACCACAGCCGACGGAAGCGCACGCCGGGAAGTAAAGATCAACGTCGTAGACCTAGACCTCCCGATCATCTCCATCAATGGAGGCAATGACCTGATCATCGAGACCGGCGAACACCTAAAACTCGTACCCAAGATCAAAAACCAAGAAGGACTGGCAGTGCAGTGGCTGGATGGCGACAAAGTGGTGTCCAAAGATCTGGAGTACAGCTACAGCAAGGACAAGGAGGGTGTCTACTTCCTGACCCTGGAGGCAACAAATGCTGACGGGGTGGACCGATACGACCTCCGAATCACAGTCGTCAAGTCCATACCACTCGACCTCTCCTTTTCCTACCAAACTCAGCCGGCAACAGTGGGGCGGCCGATGAGAGTCATCCCCTACCTGCCCTCAAAGCGCAACGTGACATTCAAGTGGTTTGTGAACGGTGTAGAGGACAAGACACAGACCAAAGACTACTACCCGATGACCGCCACATCAACCGGGCAAACCGAGTTGAAAGTAATCGCCACCAAGTCAACAAACAGCTCCACAGAAGACAACGACGGCACACGAGCTGCGACAGAAGGTGAGCACGTAGCAGAAGCAACGATCATCATCCAAGGGGTCGAGGCAAACAAGTACCTACGCCCAACGACTGCGACAAGCAGTGCTTATGCCAGCCAAGTCTTTGAGTTTTTGGCCGCACCCGGACAATTCACCAACGCCGGATACACCGCCAACACCATGGCGGATGCCTGCAACTATGCCAAGTCAAGACTCGACAGAGGAGACTACGTATCACTAGGTGGATTTGGCGGCTACCTCGTAGTGGGATTCGACCACAGTATCAAAAACAACACGAGAGGCAAGGGATACGACTTTGCCGTCGAGGGCAACGCCTTTGCCGGTAGCTCTGAGCCCGGTATCGTATGGGTCATGCAGGACGAAAACGGTAACGGCATCCCCGACGACAACTGGTACGAGCTCAAGGGCAGCGAGTATGGCAAACCCGGCACCATCCAAGACTATGAGGTGACCTACTACCGCCCAAGCACAAAGCAATCTGACGTCAAGTGGACCGACAACAGAGGCAACCAAGGAACGGTCGACTGGAACAGCTTTCACACCCAAGAGTACTACCCTCTGTGGGTAAGGCCCGACAGCTACACACTACGCGGAACACGGCTGAACTTTGTCCCAATCAACAACGGAGGCATGTGGAAAAACCCGGAATTTGAGTGGGGATATGCCGACAACTTTAGTCCGATCGATATGCTAACCGAGGCCGACAGCCCTTATGCCGACAGAGGGGTCAACCACTTTAGGCTCGAGGATGCCATCGACTACACAGGCAAGCCGGTACAGCTCGACTACATCGACTTCGTGAAAATACAAACCGGTGCCAACGCCAAAGCCGGATGGCTGGGCGAAAACTCCACCGAGGTACTCCGAGTAATAGACATACAGATCCCCAAAAACTGATCACCGACCGCCATGAACAAACTAGCTCTAAATATACTCCTACTCTTTTCACTCATCCTCGTCTCCTGCGACGGACCCACGCCAAGCGGAGACAGTCGTCTCTTGGACTTTTCGCTCAAGACGAAAGACGGGGCGACCTACGTAGGCACCATCACACACGGTGAGGTAGTCCGACTGCAGATCCCCCTATCCGTTGATCTCACCGACGCCACCCCAAGCTATCGCCTCAGCCAAAATGCCAAGATCATACCCCTGCCGGAGCAGACCAAAGACTGGACAGTAGACCAAGTCTTTGCCGTCAAGAGCAGCGGTACGGCCAAACGCTCCTACATCGTGCATGTCGAAAGGACCTCAGCAGAATCGGTGCCACAAGGCTCGATCTACCTATACACGGACGAGGATCTAGCCCAATTCATCAAGAGTGGAGCCACCGATATTGCCGGCAACCTAGTCATCGGTGCGCCAACAGGGACAGACTCCATAGGCGACCTCTCCGCACTCACTCGACTACAGCATGTGGCCTACGACATCATCGTCAACCCCACCTACAAGGGCAAAGACCTACAGGGCCTACGCAATATCGAGAGTGCCGGAGCCATACACATCAAGGCATGCCCCCACTTGGAGAAAGTCAGGCTCAATTCGCTCAAGACGGTCTACCGGGACCTAGTCATCGAGGCGCCCAAGGTCAACCTAGTCAGCATCCCCGGGCTGGTCTGCCTGTCCGGCAAGCTCGACCTCTCAAAAACCGCCGTCAGCTCGCTGGCCTTTCCCAAGCTAGAGTGTCTCGGCGGACTGACCCACACAGGCAGTGAAAACCTCGGAGTCATCAGTATGGCAAACCTGGGCCTCATCACCGGCGACCTCAGTCTGTCCAACCTCAAAAACCTACACCGAGTGGATCTCCCCAAGCTCCGCGAAATCTCCGGCAAGCTAACCGTCAACTCCACCGCCAGCCTCACCTCCCTCAGCCTGCCTCACCTCGAGCGACTCAGAGCACTTGAGGTGAAGAATGTCTCGCTGAAAGACCTGGCACTGCCACAAGTCCGGACCATGGAGACACTCAACATCATCAACGGCCCAGAGCTGGCACACCTCAACCTCAGCCAACTGACTGAGGTGCAAAAAGACCTAGAGCTCACGTCACTCGGAGTGCGCTCCCTAGAGCAAGTCGCCACGAAAAAGCTAGGAGGCAAGCTCACACTCGCAAAACTCACCTCGCTCGAGAGTATCAAAGCATTCCTGGCTCAGCTGGAGGGTGTCAAGACAATAGAGCTCAACCAGTTTCAAGGCCAAGAGGCACTCGACTTTAGTCGCGCACAGTCTCTCGAGAAGTTCGTATTCTCCACCTGCCCCAAGATCACTTCACTGACCTTCCCGGCCGAGCTGCAAGAGGTAAAGATTTCATCCGATGTCAACCTAGATCAGCCGACACTGCCCAAGATCCTAGGGCTCAAAAAAGTAAAGGGCACCCTCGAGCTCACTGGACTCTGCCCCAAAGACAAGACACCCACCTACGGTATCGAATCCCTCGAGGAGGTGGGTTTTCTGAGACTTGAGACCGCCAACATCACCTGCCTCTCCTTCCCGCACCTCCGACGCATCACCGACGAGGGGCTGGACTTCAACTACATCAACTCCCTCTACGCCAACGGCAGCAAAAGAGCCGACCTCCTACCACCGGCCACGCTGGACTTCCCGGAGCTTGTCGAGACCACATCCCTGGGGTTCAACTCCCACATCATCGAGACACTTCGCATGCCCAAGCTCAAAAAGGTAGGGGAGATAAAATTTGCCTGCTATTACCCCGTCAATAAAAACAGCCAGCTCAAGGACCTATCAAGCCTCTCAGCACTCGAGGAGGTCAACAGTGTCTCTATCACCAACCTCACCGCCCTGGCCGACTACTCTTTCCTCAAAAGAGCAGTCCAAAACGGTTCGCTCACCTCATTCGACACCGACAACAACCTCTACAACCCCACTCTATCGGACCTGAAAGCCGGTCACTTTAGCCCCAACAACTAAGCCAAAACCATGATTACAAAAAAACTATACACCTACACCACCCTGCTCCTCGCACTCCAGGCACTTCTTGTCGCCTGCACACCAAGCGAGACACCTCAGAGTGGAGACAACTACATTGTTGACTTTGCACTCACCCTAGACGATGGACGAGCATTCCCGGCCGAGATTACAGGCGACCGAGTCGTCGTACCTATGCCACGCAACCTCATCCACCAGAGTGCCACAGCCGACTACACACTCAGCCCCTACGCCACCATCACCCCCGACCCCAAATCAATCACCGACTGGAGCAAAGAGACGGAGTACGTATTTGCCGTCCGCACCTGTGGCCAAGAGCCCCGCAAGTACCACATCACCCTACGCCCCATCGACGTGACAGCCTCACAGCACAGCACCTCACCCGACGAGGCGGCCTACACCGCACAGCTCCTCACCGACCAAGATGTCGCTCGGCTGGGACAGACCGGGATCAACCGACTGATCGGAGACCTCGTCATTGGAGCCGAGAGTGGAGAGACGACAGTCACCGACCTCACACCGCTACAGGAGCTCAAGGAGGTCCGCTTTCGCCTCGTCATCAACCCCACCTACACCGGAGACCTCAGCGAGCTAAAGAACCTGGAGAGGATTGGAGAGCTGGTCATCAACGGCACCCCGCCCAACATCAAGGCCCTCACACTCCCCAAGCTACAAGCCCTGACGATCGGACTGAGTGTCAGCGAAAAAAACAAAAGCCTCGAGTCCATCGACCTACCTCAGGTCACCGAGATCGGAAAGCTGTACAGCAAAAGCCGCACACTCCGCACCCTCTCAGCCCCCAAGGTGAAAACCATCGGGAGTGCCGACCTCGAGAGCGATGCACTCGAGACCATCTCCCTCGACGACCTCACGGTCATCAGAGGCGACTTTGCCGTCCGAGGTCGCAGCCGGTCACCACTGACCTCCCTCACGATCAACCAACTGCAGGCCTGCGAGGGCAGCCTAAAGATCATCGACCTGCCCAAGCTCGGCACGCTAGCCCTCTCCAAGCTCACCACTGCAGGAGAGATTGAGCTAAACAGCACACAACTCCTCAAGGATATAGACCTAAAAAGCCTGGCAAGTACCAAAGGAAATGTCAACCTCAGCTTCTCTCGCTACCAGGACACCAACCAACAGCTCACCCGACTGGAGCTCCCCGCACTCAAGAGCATCGGCAAAGGCCTCAAAATCAAAGGAGGAGACAACCTCACACACATCATCCTCTCCTCCCTCACCACAGCAGGAGATGTAAGCCTCGAGGGGCTACCCCGACTCGCCGAGATCGCATGGTCCGACCACGCCACACTGAGCAAGCTCACATTTGACGAAGTCAGCCTCAGCGGCACACAAGACCTCTCAGCTCTGGACTGCCCCAGCATCACCCTGGAAAAATCCTGGAAAAACCTCGACAAGCTCATCCTACCCACGACCGTCAAGCAACTCATCTTCTCCGAAAACTACTCCAACGGCCAACAAGGTGACATCCCGGAGATCAGCGGACCGGCTGAGATCGAGACCCTCATACTCGAGCGCATCCAGACCGAACGGCTGGCCGTCCCCGGCACCTTCAAAGCCGTCACCAAAAAACTCACCCTCGGGGGCGACAACATCCGCACCATTGTAGCCGACAACCTAGAGACAATCGGAGAACTCTCCATCACCAACAACGTCGATGCCCTACAGACGATCACGATGCCCAAGCTAAAAAAGGCAGAAACAATCAACATCGAGGCCCTCGCCCTCTCCGCCACCGACTTTCCGGCACTGGAGACAGTCGGCCAACTCAGTCTCTACGGGAGCTGGAGAAGCAACAACGTACTGACCAACCTCAACGGATTCCGGAACCTCAGCTCACTCCGAACCATACAGATCCGCGACTTCAAAAAGCTGACCGACTACTCCGGACTAAAGCGAGCCGTAGAGCAAGGAGGCATTCCGAAAAAAGCCTGGACCTCCCGAACCGTCTCCGGCAACAGCTACAACCCCACACTCGATGACCTCAAGGCAGGTCGATACACACTCGCCACACGGTAGTACCACGGCTCACCAAGCCACACCCCAAAGCGAGAGAGGGGAAAGAGACGAATCCATCGCCTCTTTCCCCTCTCCCTTTATCCGAGGTCCGTCACCACATTGATTCTTCATCTCCCCCAAGAGAAAGAAAAGCAAAGCCACCAAAAAGTCAACCCACAGGCCGGAAAACTCAAAATCACTATGTGATTTATTCAAATCACTGTGTGGTTTATTCAAATCACTAAGTGATTTCTAGAAATCACACAGTGATTTTATCTTTTTCATAGGACAAGCGTATCTTTTTCTCCGACCCTGCCGAGTTTTTCTCCCAGAAAAAAGACTTTCCCTCCGCCCGACAAAGCAAAAGACACTATTCGCACCCAAAAAACCTTCCGCCTTTTTCGGACAACCTCCCGAAAACCTCAAAAAAGACCGGGGAGAGGTGGAGTTTTTGAGGAGGGGAAGAAAAAATGCTACCTTTGTGCGATCAATGAATTGAAGATCCGATACATCCTCCACAAATACAAAACACTCCCAATGAGCCTAGGACTAAAACATCGAGTACTGACAGTGGTGACAATGGTGTTGGCCATGGTCATTAGCACCTCCTGCAACACCTCTCGGCGTATTGTTTATGTACAAGATCTGAAAGACGGCACCGACCTGGTGGCCAAGCTCCCACACACCATCAAGGTCAAGCCGGGAGACAAAATCTCCATCATCGTCAAGAGCAAAGATGCCAAGCTCTCCGAGCTCTTCAACCTCTCTGCCACCAACTACCGAGTGGGCTACGGAGAGGGGTATTCGTCCGGAGCACAGGGTGTTTCGGTCTACTCGATCACAGACGAGGGGACCATCGACTTCCCGGTACTCGGCAGCATCAGTGTGGCCGGCAAGAGTCGTGAGGAGATCGCCACGCTGATCAAGACCAGACTGACCTCGGCCAACCTGGTCAACGACCCGGTGGTGACAGTGGAGTTTCACAACCTCAGCTTTTCCGTCCTCGGAGAGGTCAACAAGCCCGGGCAGTACTACATCGACCGTGATCGGATCAGTATCTTGGACGCACTCAGCAGAGCCGGCGACCTGACCATCTACGGACAACGCAAGGGGGTACTCGTTTTGCGCCAAGAGGGCGACCGGATGACCTCCCACAGGGTGGATCTGACCTCAGCAGAGGACCTCTATGCCTCTCCGGTCTTTTTCCTCCGACAAAACGACATCGTCTACATACTCCCCAACGACAACCGAGCTCGACAGTCCACAGTCAACGGCAACACCTTTCTCACCGGATCCTTCTGGATGTCCGTCGCCTCACTTCTCACCACGATCGTGGTCCTAATCAGGAAGTAAACAATGGAAGAAAACAGACACTACACAGGCCCTGCCATACCCGCTGAGACTCCAGACGACGAGTCGATCGACCTAAGGTCCTACCTAGAGCTATTCATCAGTCGGTGGCCCCTCCTTTTGGCCTCCGTGGTCGTGGCACTCGCCGTGGCACAGCTCTACCTCCTCTGCACCCCCAAGGAGTATGTCCGCACAGCGACGCTGCTGATCAAGGAGGACTCCAAGTCCCAGACCATCAGCGGAGATGTCTCCAACCTCTTTTCCGGCATGGGGATGAGCCTCGGACAATCCAATGTCCACAACGAAGTCAAGACCCTCTGCACGCCATCACATATATATGAGGTCGTCAAGCGACTCCGCCTGGATGTCGACTACCGAGTGCCGAGCACCTTTTATGACCCCATCATCTATGGCAACGAGCTACCGGTACACCTCCTCTTTCACGACCTACAGCCGGAGGAGAATGCCAAGCTCACGCTGAACATACGAGATGACCACACGGTCGTCCTATCACGCTTTGAGAGTAGCCTGCGCGGCCGCCTCCCCAAGGAGGAGCTGGTCGCCAACCTCAACGACACCATCCGGACCCCACTGGGAAGAATCACCATCAGTGGCACCAACACTCTACCGGACTTTCTCAAGCACGGAGATCGGACCATCTACATCACCCGCACCAACCTCTACTCCACGGCAGACCACGTCCTCCAAAACCTCACCACCGCACTCAGTGACCAAAAGGCAACACTCATCGACATCAGGTACCAAGACGAGTGCACCGAGAGAGCCGTCGACGTGATCAACACCCTCATAGAGGTCTACAAGGAAGCCTGGCTCAAAGACAAAAATGAGGCCATCATAGCCACCTCCGACTTCATCACCGCACGACTGGCCACGCTGGAGAAAGAGCTGGGCGGGGTGGACGAAAGAATATCCGGCTTCAAGAGCAAGCACCGCATGCCCAATATAGAGCAGGCCTCCACACTCTACCTCCAGCAGGCCAAAGAGACCGACAACCGACTACTCATGCTCAGTACCCAAAAGAGCATGGCGGAGTACATACGCGCCCACCTCACGGAGGCAGTCGGAGACAACCGACTCATACCGGCCAATACCGGCATCGAAAGCAAGGGGATCGAGTCACAGATAGAAGAGTACAACAAGATACAGCTCCAGCGCAACTCTCTCGTAGCCAACTCCGGTGAGCAAAATCCACTCGTCGAAGACTGCGACAAGACTCTGGCCCAGCTCCGCAAAGCCATCCTCACCTCCGTGGACAACCTGCTGGTCAACCTGTCGACCGAGATCAGTAGCCTGCAAAACGAGCGACAACAGACCAACAGCCGCCTAGCCTCCAGCCCGGACCAAGCCATGCACCTCCAGGCCATTGGCCGCGAGCAGGCTGTCAAGGAGGCTCTCTACATCTACCTCCTCCAAAAACGCGAGGAAAACGAGCTCTCCAGAGCCTTCACCGCCTACAACATCCGCATAATATCCCCCCCCGCAGGTGGACTAAAACCGGTGGCACCCAAAAACGCAGTGACACTGCTCGCTGCACTCCTACTGGGCCTCATACTACCCATGTCGTTACTCATACTCAAGGAGATGGCCAATAACACGGTACGAGGCCGAAAAGACCTGGAAGGGTTCACTCTGCCCTTCCTCGGCGAGATTCCCAGTCTGGAGAAGAAAAAGAAAAGAGGCTTCTTTTGGAAGAAAAAGCCGGAGCGAAACGACAAAGTACTCATCGTACAAGCCGGCAAGCGAGACGCCGTCAACGAAGCATTCAGAGTGGTACGCACCAACCTCCAGTTTGTCTCCAATACCGGCCAGGATACCAACGTGATCCTATTCACCTCCTACAACGTCAACAGTGGCAAGACCTTCATCGCCATGAACCTTGCGACCAGCTTTGCCCTCAAGGGCGAGCGCGTCCTCCTAATCGACGGAGACCTCCGCAAGGGGAGCCTCTCCGAGTACATATCGGCTCCTCGCCCTGGCTGGAGTGACTACCTGGGGGGCAAGGTAGACGACCTAGAGTCAATCATCTACCCCACCGGGATCTACGAGGGGCTGGATATGATCCCCGCCGGGACACCACCCCCAAACCCCGCAGAGCTCCTCACGGGTGACCGTCTGCCACAGACCATCGACAGCTTGAGGGGCAAGTACGACTACATCTTTGTCGACTGCCCGCCCGTCGAGATGATCGCAGACACACAGATCATCGCACGCCATGTGGACCGCACCATCTTCGTCGTACGCGCCGGACTACTGGAGAGAAGTATGCTGGGCGAGCTCCAAAAGCTCTACGACCGCAAAGCCCTCAAAAACCTCGCCGTCCTGCTCAACGACACCGAGTATGCAACCGGATCCTATGGCAAACGCTACGGATATGGCTATGGATATGGCTATGGTAATGACTAAAGACAGCCTGTGCACCAATACAAGGCAAGCAAAAAGATAGCACGACAATATGTGGCCTTTTCGTAAGCGACAAACCCTGGAGGAAAGGGGGACCTTCCGTGACTACACCGACTGGCACTGCCACTTATTGCCGGGCGTGGACGATGGTGTGCGCACCCTCTCCGAGAGCCTAAAGATACTGGCCGAATACGAGAGACTGGGGATACGGTGCGTATGGCTCACTCCGCACATCATGGAGGACATCCCCAACACCACCTACCACCTGCGTGAGCGATTTGAGCTACTCCAAACCGCCTACACCGGGCCCATCGAGCTCCACTTGGCGGCAGAGAACATGCTAGACTCCCTCTTTGAGGAACGACTACAAAAGGACGACCTCCTACCCATAGGACCGGACGGCAACCATCTGCTCGTGGAGACCTCCTATGTACGCCCACCAATGGAGCTACACCGACTCTTGCACCGCATCATGTCGGCCGGATACTTCCCCATACTCGCACATCCCGAGCGGTATGTCTACATGGACATGAACGACTACCGAGAGCTCAAGGAGATGGGGATCAAGCTACAGAGAAACCTCTTTTCCGAACTGGGAATCTATGGATCTTTGGCAAGAAAGAAAAGCAAACAGATCGCCAAAGCCAACCTCTACGACTTGTCGGGCACCGACCTGCACAACTACCGCACGCTACAGTACGTCCTCGAAAAACGTATCTAGGCCAAAAGTACCACAGCCCTTTTTTCAGAGGGGAGAGACCACAAAGGGTACAAACGGATGATGAAAAAGCGATAAAGCCCAAACCATGAAAACGAAAGAAAGGCTATACAACATCTACAAAAAAGGCTACCTCAACAGTCGCCTGGTACTCATCGCAGACCTCGCACTGGCAGTGCTTACCGGACTATGCTCCATGCTCCTCAGTGGCTACTTTCTTTCGGCTGGGCCATTTGAGACCGCCAGCCTTACCACCGCCATCACACTATCGGTGGTCACACTCATCAGCACGCTGATATTCAGCCTAGCCTGCCACACCCACCGCCAGCTATTTCGCTTCTCATCCCTCCGCATTACCCGCGGAATCGGGTGCGTGACACTGATCAACCCACTGATCATCACCTTGGTCACCTGCCTGATACTCCATCTACTCAGGCAACCTCTGACAGCCAAGCCAACACTCCTCTTCCTGATCCTCTTTACGGCACTATTCTTCACCGCCTATGTCCTTGCGCGGTTGTTCATGATCATGACCACCAGGTGGATCAAGAGCTTTAGCCCCAAGGCGGTCCGCCAAAAGACACGCATCCTCATCTTCAACGTCCGAGACATCAGCGTCTCAGCTGCCAAACAGCTCGAGGACAGCCCCTACTTTCACGTAGTGGGATTTTGTACCCGCTCCGAGGGTCAGGGAGAGTACCGCATCGACGGTCGCCGAATCTACCACATCTCAGACACCGAAGACCTCGCAAAACTCACCCAGGAAAAGGGGATACAGGGGATCATATTCCCGACCAAGCAAGACTTTCTCCGAGAGCGTGAAGACTTCATCTACTCCTGTGAATCACTTGGGCTACACACCTACCTCATGCCCGGAGTACGAGAGAGCGATGCCGGCACCATAGCCGCTGAAAGCGTCCAGCGCATCAAGATCGAAGACCTCCTGATGCGCAACGAGATCCACCACGACAGCAGCGAAATAGCACGCATGTACGACGACAAGGTCGTACTGGTCACCGGAGCCGCCGGCAGTATTGGCTCCGAGCTGGTCAAGCAGATCGCCACACTCCCGATCCGGCGACTCATCCTCCTCGACAACGCCGAGACTCCACTACACAACATCCGACTACACTTGGAGAAAAACCACCCGGAGCTATCATTCGTACCCTTTATCGGCGACGTACGATCCAAGGAGCGACTGCGCTATGCTTTTGAGAAATTTCACCCCGACATCGTCCTCCACGCCGCCGCATACAAGCATGTGCCACTCATGGAGGAAAACCCGTGTGAGAGCATTCTCGTCAATATCATAGGCACCCAACACCTGGCAGACCTCTGCCTGGAGTTTGGTGTGGAAAAGATGGTCATGGTCTCCACCGACAAAGCGGTCAACCCCACCAACGTCATGGGTGCTTGCAAACGCGCCGCCGAGATGTACGTACAAAGCCTCGGCAAAGAACTCAAGGAGGGCACACGACACGGCAAGACCATCTTTGTCACCACACGATTTGGCAACGTCCTTGGTAGCCAAGGCAGCGTCATCCACCTATTTAGGGAGCAGATCGCCGAAGGTGGCCCCATCACCGTCACCCACCCGGACATCGTCCGATACTTCATGAGCATACCCGAGGCCTGTAGCCTCATACTCGAGGCCGGAGCAATCGCCACCGAAGCACAGATCTATGTCTTCGACATGGGCACAGAGCACAAAATAGTGGACCTGGCAAACGACATGATCCGACTCGCCGGACTCGTACCGGGCAAGGACATCAAGATCAAGTTCACCGGACTGCGCCCAGGCGAAAAACTCTACGAGGAGGTCCTCTCAACCAAAGAAAACACTCTCCCCACCTCGATCGACAAAGTAATGATCGCCCGCATACGCCCCATCGACCACGACCGGATCCTGCCACTCTACGGCAAGATTGAGAGCCAAGCCCTCGCCAACCAACCCGATGAGGCCGTACGCACCCTCAAGACACTGGTCCCGGAGTACAAAAGCGCCAACAGCCGCTTCGAAGCCCTCGACCACGATCAAACCCCCAACCCAACAAAAACAACCACCCCAAAACATGAATAGCAAGATCCTAATCACCGGTGGAGCCGGCTTTATTGGCTCAAATCTTACCGAGCACTTCCTTGAACAAGGGTACCACGTGCGTGTACTTGACAACTTTGCGACAGGCCACATGCACAACCTCCTTCCATTCTTTGAGAAATACCCAGACCACTTTGAGCTAAGAGTGGGCGACATCAGAGATTTAGCAACCTGCCTAGCAGCGTGTGAAGGAGTAGATTATGTACTGCATGAGGCTGCACTAGGGTCGGTACCTCGATCTATCAAGGATCCCATTACGACCAATGCCGTAAACATAGGAGGATTCCTCAACATGCTGGTATCGGCTCGTGACACTGGGGTGAAGCGATTTGTGTATGCCGCTAGCTCTTCTACATATGGCGATTCTACAACGTTGCCTAAAGTAGAAGAAAAAATCGGCCGTCCACTAAGTCCTTACGCTGTCACAAAATATGTCAACGAGCTCTACGCAGATGTTTTTGCACGCACCTATGGCATGGAGTGTATCGGGCTAAGGTACTTCAATGTCTTTGGACGCAGACAAGATCCAAATGGAGCATACGCTGCTGTCATCCCCCTTTTCGTAAAAAAACTTATAGCTCACGAAGCACCTAATATCAATGGAGATGGAGAGTATAGTAGAGACTTTACCTACATCGACAACGTGATACAGATGAACGAACGTGCAATGCTCAGCACCAATCCAGAAGCGGTGAATCAGGTATACAACACCGCATACGGAGAACGCACAACACTCAACCAGCTGGTAGATGCTTTGCGGGTCAACCTCTCAAATTTTGACCCACAAATAGCGAAAATACAACCTACACATGGCCCCAATAGAGTAGGTGATATACCCCACTCCTTGGCATGTATTGACAAGGCTAAGAATCTCCTAGGATACGCTCCAAAATACTCTATGGAACGAGGACTTGCGGAAGCTTGTGAATGGTACTGGAATAATTTGCGATAATATATTACGCTCTGGATAAATCATGGACACGAAGACTCTAAAAGAAACAAAAATATGCGTGATTGGCCTAGGCTATGTAGGACTTCCCCTGGCCCGATTGTTTTCAACTAAATTCCCGACAATTGGTTTTGATCTCAATGCAGCTAGAGTAAATGAGCTAATGTCCGGACACGACTCTACACTTGAAGTTGAAGACGCTCTCCTACAAGAAGCCATCACCAAGTATGGGCTGAAATGTACGACCAACCTAAACGAAATCCGAGACTGCAATTTTTACATTGTGGCAGTACCTACCCCGGTTGATGAAAATCACAATCCTGACCTTACGCCTTTGGTCAGTGCCAGTACCACTGTCGGGAAAGTAATTTCCGTCGGCGACCTAGTGGTCTATGAGAGCACCGTCTATCCAGGTGTCACAGAAGATGAGTGCCTTCCGATTGTTGAAAAAACCTCTGGGCTAAAATTCAACAAAGACTTCTTCGCTGGCTATAGCCCTGAGCGGATCAACCCCGGTGACAAACAGCATACCGTAGAGCACATCAAAAAAGTCACCTCTGGCTCCACCCCTGAGATAGGCGAGTATATCAATGCCGTTTACAGCTCAGTCATCACCGCTGGAACTCATTTGGCCCCCTCCATCAAGGTGGCAGAAGCTGCCAAAGTGATTGAAAACTCACAGCGCGACATCAATATTGCCTTTGTAAATGAACTGGCAAAAATTTTCAACCGCATGGGGATAGATACCCAAGATGTACTTGAAGCTGCAGGTACAAAGTGGAATTTCCTCCCATTTCGTCCCGGACTAGTAGGGGGGCACTGTATCGGAGTAGACCCTTATTATCTTGCTCAATGTGCCATGAGGTACGGGTACAATCCTGAGATCATCCTAGCCGGTAGGCGCATGAATGACGGAATGGGAGAGTATGTGGCCGATCAAGTAGTCAAGCTGATGCTTAAGAAAGGTATTCAAGTACTCAACTCCAAAGTACTCATTCTCGGTTTCACTTTCAAAGAGAACTGCCCCGACGTCCGCAACACCAAGGTAATTGATATAGTGAAGACTCTCCAGGATTACAACGTAAATGTAACCATCCATGACCCATGGGCAAACCCAGCCATCGCACAGCGTGAGTATGGGGTAGAAGTGCGCAACCAGCCCCCCTCTGAAAAATACGATGCTGTGATTCTTGCTGTTGCACACCGAGACTTCGCTGAGCTTTCAGTTCGCAATCTTACCACCTACAATGGGGTGATCTATGATGTAAAGGGAGCCTTGGAAGCAAACATAAGCGATGCCAGACTGTAAGAGTCATCCAAAGAGCTGTCAGGCACTTTTGGTTCTATGATTCTCGTATATGCCTTCAAAAAAATACTATAACCAGCTACCTAGACTCAAGATCTTATAACATGTCTCCACAAACAAAGACATTTCCTCCAGTTGTTATCGTAGGCCCCAGCCACGTGAACGCCTTAGGTGTGGTTAGAAGTCTGGGAGAGCTGGGAGTAAAACCATTCTTTCTACAATTAGGCCGGCTAACAAACTTTGTGCGGTGTAGCAAGTATCTGAGTGGATCGGATACCATCCCAACGGTGGAGTCTATAATACCCTACCTCACTAGCTTGGGAAAACAAATATGCTGCAAAACTCTTCTCATCACGACATCCGATATTGTAACAGATATTGTAAGCCAAGCATTTGAGGAACTCTCTCATTATTTTTATCTTCCACACTCCGCTGACGGCGAAAGGCTGGGACTTAAGATGGACAAGATTTGGCAACAGAACCTTGCAAACAAGTGCGGACTTCACACGCCTCAAACTTGGGTTGTGGACGACATCAACGACTGCGCCATTGACCAGATCACCTTTCCATGCTTCATCAAGTCCAGAAACTCTATAGAAGGTGGAAAATCAAACACCCATATTTGTCACAATAAGGCAGACCTAGAACAAGCTATCTCCAAAGTTTCTGACAAGATCGTCATACAAGAGCAGATCAGTCGGTCAACTGAGGTTGATCTATTGGGCTTTGTAGATAACGAGGGGAACATATGCATGCCCACAGGGTATTACTACCTCAGCCTCAAGGAGAATGCATATGGAAATAAAGCGATGCACGACTGTGCTACAAACATTGAACAAAGTTTTGGACTAACCCATAACACTATCTTGAATTTTATTCAGGCCACAGGGTATAGGTGTGGATTCTTTAGCATTGAGTTTTTAATTGATCGAAACCATAGACCTTTTTTTACCGAGATTAATCTAAGAAACGATGCACATACCTATGGGGCGACTAAGTATGGTGCAAACATTCACTACGGGCTCTATGCAAACATTTTCAAGATTAGCTATGACAACCACTTGTATAACAAGAAACCCAAGACAATGATAGCTGATCAACTTGATTTTTTTGACAACGTGTGGAAGGGAGAAATATCATTGTATGAGTGGATTAAAGAAGTTCAAAAGTATGACACTTGCCTTTTAATGAACCGTAAAGACCCCTATCCTGCATTTCGCTATATGTGGGATATCATCGCAAAGCGACTTTTTATTCATAGCAGAAAATAATCGTTTCGTCTAGCACTCACATACACAGAAGCCAAACAAGCGACAATATGAAAATAGCAATCTTACAACCTCGATACACCACCTTCTCTCCATATTGGATGAAGTACTGCGATGAACACGGATATAAATACGATACATTCACCCCATATGACTCCGACATTATTGCTAAAATTCTAGATTACGACATAATACTCTTTGATCATCATCAAGCAGATTATAGAGATGTTCTCTTTGCCAAGCAACTACTATTCTCACTTGAACAGGCTGGAAAGATCGTTTTCCCAAACTTTAGAACAGGCTGGCATTTTGATGATAAGCTAGGACAGAAGTACCTCTTTGAGGCTTTGGGAGTTCAAGCGGCTAAGTCTTGGGCATTCTATGATAAGAAGAGTGCCTATGAGTGGATTGAGACGACAGACTTCCCCAAGGTGTTTAAGTTAAGAGGAGGAGCTGGGTCAGCTAATGTGATGCTGGCTCATAATGCTAGAGAGGCAAAGAGCTTTGTCAAGAGAGCTTTCGGTAGAGGTTTTGCTCAGTTTAGAGGTCGTGACTATGTACGAGATCGATATAAGGCTTATAAAGCAAAGAAGATAACACTCAAGGCTTTAATTCGATCCTGCGGAAGACTGATTATTCCGACCGAGTATGCAAGGATGCATGCCCCTGAAAAAGGCTATGCCTACTTTCAAGAGTTCATCCCCAATGACGGGTTTGATCTAAGAGTGATTGTAATAGGAAATAAAGCCTTTGCCATACAAAGGAAAATAAGAAAAGGAGACTTTAGAGCCTCTGGAAGTGGATTGATTTCTTACAATAAGGAGTTGTTTAGTAGGGAACTTATTAAAACCGCTTTCTCTATAAACGAACAAGTTAGGTCTCAAAGTTTAGTGCTTGACTTTGTCCAACACAAACAAACAGGACAACTTTATGTCGTAGAGGTCTCTTATGGCTACTCTGCCACAGGATATGCTCCTTGCTCAGGCTATTGGACAAAAGATCTTGAGTGGCATGAAGGATCTGTAGATAGTTTAAGCTGGATCTTAGAGGAAGTAGTTGCGGAGTTTAGTACAACAAGGTAATCCAAATAGCAATACTAGGGTGGTAGTGCGAAGCAATAAGTTTAAGCCTCTAATAGATAGAGCGCGAAGCAATAAAGATGCAAAAACTCTTATTGAGAACTTTGCATCACTCTCTGTACTACGTTTGGTTACCTTAATACTTCCTCTTATAACTCTGCCCTATGTACTAAGAGTTATGGGAAAGTCTGGGTATGGTGTTTATGTAATGGCCATAACTCTGATGGACTACTTTGTCACTATTACAGACTTTGGGTTTGCAGTATTAGCTCCGAGAGATGTCGCACTCACTAGAGATGATAAGAGCACTCTCAATAAGGTTTACTCTCAAGTTATCTTTACAAAGATTGCTTTGGCGGTGCTAGCTATATTGTTATTTTCGATACTGATTATAGCTGTACCCTCTTTCAGGCAAGATTGGGTCTCGTATCTATGTGCTTTACCTATATTGATCGCCTCTGTCTTTATTACAGACTGGTTCTTCCAAGGGATAGAGCAGATGAAGTTCATCACGATCATACAGGTAACCACACGAGTGCTATTTACCTGCCTGGTTTTTGTTGTTATTAGAGAGTCTGGAGACTTCAATAAATACATCCTCTTGCAGTCAATGACCTACGTGCTATCAGCCACAATCTCTCAGTTTATCGTCCGAAGGAAGCATCATGTGAGATTTGTGCGGGTATCTATGATTGAATTCAAAGAGACGGTACAGGAAAACCTCCCTATATTCATCAATATCTTCTTACCCAATCTCTACAATGCTGGCGGAATATTACTGTTGGGGCTTTTTCATGATCATAATACCGTAGGAACGTATGAGACTCTTCATAAGATTGCCATGATAGGTCTTACGTTAGTGACTATCCTGTCTCAAGTGTTTTTCCCATTCTTGAGCCGTCGTAAAGAGGCTTTTCAGAGAAGTGCAAGAATCTCAATTGTCGTTGGTGTATGCTCTGCGATATTAGCACTCATTGGCACTCCAGTCGTATTTTGGTACCTCGCCATAGAGTGGTCTATCACTCCCTTTATTGTATATGCTATCCTGTGTGTCAACATAGTCTGTCTTACGGTTATCAAGACTTACGGTCAGAACTTCCTCATCACGCATGGATACGACATTAAGTATGTAAGAGCGACTCTTATATCTTCTCTCATAGGAGGCGGATTAGCTTTGATACTCATATACCCACTCTCTGCCATTGGAGCAGCGCTAACGCTGACACTTAGTAATGGATTAGGGGGGGCTATATGCTTCAAATACTATAGACAAGTAGCGAAATCTCAAACTGACAATGAAAAGTAAATATATCATCCGCATAGACGATGCCTGTCCTACAATGGATCACGAAAAGTGGCTTATGTTTGAACAGATATTTGACGAGTTAGGGATCAAGCCGATTGTTGCAGTAATACCGGACAACAAAGACACGAAGCAGATGATCTCAGAAAGCGATGAATTCTTTTGGAAGACTGTACATCGATGGGCAGATAAAGGTTGGGAGATCGCTCTTCATGGATATGATCATGTCTACATCACCAATAAGAGTGGATTTATTCCCTTTAATCAAAAGTCCGAATTTGCGGGACTTCCTTTAGAAGCACAAAAGGACAAGATTAAACAGGGCATTGGGATATTTCAAAAACATGGAATTTCCCCTCGTGTTTGGGTTGCCCCATCTCATACGTTTGATATGAATACGTTACTCGCATTAAAAAGGTATTCATCCATCACCATTATTAGTGATGGAATTTCATATCGACCTTTTGAACGTTTTGGCTTCACATGGCTGCCCTCTCAATTATGGAGAGTAAGACGTATGCATATGGGGCTATATACTATATGCTATCATCCTTCTGCAACTGACTTTACATCTATTAGAAAAGAAAGAGAGAAACTTCGTTTGATACAGAATAATATAATTTCCATTGATGATGCTATAAAACTCCCTTGTTGTGAATATGGATTTAAAGATCGAGTTTTCTCATTCGTATATATAATGTTAAGGCGTACACTGACGCATCTCAAGGGACTGAAGGTCCTTTTCCAAAGAGCAAATAGGAGTTAGAACATTTGTATTATTAATGTAAGATGCAACAACAGAATACACATCCGAGATTTTAAAGAAACCAAAATCACTTTGGTCCAAAGTACTCTTCTCTCGTGCAGTCTTCTACCGTGGACCATGCAGGGGAAGAGTTGAGAATGACAGCACAGCATATAAACTTGACATTTTTGAAGCAGAACCCGGTTTAATTAGGATCAAAAATCACGTCAACCATTTTCAGGGACCGACAGCCGGAAAAATTTGACGGATAGTAGCGAAATGTTTCCAGTAGGGAAGAGAAATATTTCACGGATAGAAACGAACGGTTTCCAGTAGGAAACTTTTTCACACTCGGGAAACTGGCTTTATAGGAGACATATCCACTTGTTTATACGACTAGTAAAAAAGCATTTATACACAATTAAGTCTAATGGCAAGCATTTTTATATCCTTTGGATACCTTGGTATTGCATTACTCCTTATTCTTTTTACAGTCAAGAACAATGTAAAAACCTGGAGTATAAACTTATATGCTAGTTTGCTAATTCTGGGTTTTTATTGTTTTATACCATTATTGTATACATTGTCAACCCAATTAACTGAGAGCGTGGCCGTGTATACTCTTTCACAACAAAGCCGCACCTCGTCCTTGGAATGTCTACTTTCAATTTTTATTGGAGTTTTGACCTACATCTCTATATACTCATATACCTTCAAGCCTAAAAGAAGTAATGCAAATTATATACTACTCGCAGAGAAGAAAGTTGGCAAGGTCAACCTCCCACTCATTGTTGCATACGGAATCATCGCACTTTCTACCATCTCTTGCTACCTTTACATAAAAGGATTTGGCTCATTTCAAAATGCGACCATTGCCGCAGATCTGGTCAGATCTGGACAATATAAGACAGAAAATGAGAATGTAGGATTCTTATTCTTTAAGAGATTTATCCAGTTGTCTTATATTCCTTTGCTCATTTATCCGTTAACACGCCCTAAAAACAGAATCACCCGAATCTTATATATTCTTATTCCATGTATCAACCTATTTATACTATATTTCTTTTTAGATAACAGCAGACAAGCACTAATAACAATGTTATTAGTGCCTATACTTGCTCATTTAATAAGCAAGAAGGAGCTAAAATTAAACTGGATGTTTCTCATACTAATTTTGGCAATTATTATTTCCCCATTAATTGACACTTTCTTTACAACAAGAGAATGGAGCAGTAGCCAACAAAATAGCTTACTAAGCACCATTATTAATGAATTAGGGTTCCCATTTTTCAGTCTTCAAGCAGCTTGTAATTATGACGCCCCTTTAAATTGGTTTAGTGACTTTTACACTGGAATCTTTGGCTCGTTTTTACCCTTCTCTTGGAGTCCCAAAATACCTGACATAGCATACTATAATTCCATTGCGTTAGGTATGTCTGAAAATACCGTTCCGCCCGGCATATTTGCCGAAGGATACTATGCAATTAGGTTCATTGGTGTAATTTTTATTTCCGCACTAACCGGATGGCTGTTTGCAAAATTAGATAATTTTTTCAATCGTCATCCATATGGAACGTCGCTTCTTTATGCATTTACGATATTGGGCTGCCTGTCATGGATAAGGACTGGCAGTCCTAGGCTATATATATATCATCCTCTCAATGTATCTCTCCTCATATTTATTGCTTTTCTATATAAGAAGTCAAGAAAATGCCACAAAACCCTATCATCTGACAGCAAAGTGACCAACAACAGACCATGAAACCAAAAAGTCTACAACATAGAACACGCAAAAAAAAGGTACTAATATGTGTACCGAATGACTCTCTAGCCGGAGGATCTGATGAGGTTCTATTCCAAATAGCTAATTACTATGTTCAAAAAAAAGCAAATGTGTGTGTGTTATTTCTAACCAAAGCTCGTTTTGGTGACTGGAACGTATTAAAAGAACATGCCAACATACATTTTTATAGTAATAGGTCTCTAAGAGAACTCTATGGTCTACTCCCGACACTAATCAACGTCTTCAGGCTGAGGAAAATTAGATTTGATTATGTTTACTCGTCCAATCCTCATATAACAGCGTTTATGGGGATGATGAGGTATATTGGATTACTAAAAACTCGCTATCTTATAGGCAGAGAAATGACTTCAATATATCTTAGATATCAAGGACGGGACCTATCTAAGTACGAAAAACTACAACGAATAGGATACCCACAAACCGACTGCGTAATTTGCCAAACTGAGCTCATGAAAAGGCAATTCGAAGAAGGGAATCCAAACTTAGCCAAGCAGATTAATCTAGTGGTTGTACCCAATCCGGTTAACAGATTTCATATGAAGCACCGCTCAGAGTTAAATATCGATTTTCGCTTCAAGCCGACCACAATATACATCGTATCAGCAGGGCGTTTTATTCACGAGAAAGGGTTTGACATTCTAATACATTCATTTGCAAAACTGATAAACCGCTATCGATTTTCTAATTATCAATTGATTATACTAGGAGATGGGATCTTACGACAAAACTTAGAAGAGTTAACGATTAGACTAGGTATAAAAGACAACGTCACTTTCACAGGGATAGTTAAGAACGTATATCCATTTTTTAAGCATGCCAAAATTTGCGTCGTGCCTTCAAGGATAGAGGGCTTTCCAAATGTGCTTTTACAAATGATAAGTCAATGCGACAGAGTAGTCTCTACTCTCTGTGCTGGTGACATTGATCTTATTAACGGACTGATAACTTGCAAAGCCGATGATGCGAATGCCCTATATAATGCGATGATCGAAGCCTTAGAAATTGAGGATCCCTCTCAAAATAGGTTGCTATTTGACAAAGAGCTAAACTCTAGGTCTATATCCAACTTCGTGGATCAAGTGGAAAGCTCAGTGAAGTAACAATACATTCTCTCATGAAACAAGTACTACTCATACTTCCTACAGATTCTTGCAAAGGAGGTGCAGAGAACATTTTACATTCGATAGCAAAAGAGCTTATAAAGGACCATAATACAAATGTTCATATCGCTTTTTTGACTGATAATTTGCACCATGATTGGGATGACTTGAAGATCTTCTCAAACATATCGTTTCACTTTACTAATTCTAGGAGTGTTTGGTTGGGCATCCCTGAGTTTATCTTCAATCTAATACGACTTGGAAAGCAAGGACTGGATGTTTGTATTACGTCACATACGGACATGACTGGTATCGTAGGTCTCTTAAGGAATCTACATTTATTCAATGTAGGTAAATTTGTAGCCAGAGAAAGTTGCTCCGTATTTTTAAGATACGAAAAGATCCCATTTCGTTTTAAATTACATCACATCTTTGGATACCCGGCCATAGATTTATTAATCTGCCAGACACAGCAAATGAAAAATCAATTTGTGCAAGGTGCCCCTAGATTGGCTAAACGGATTGGGGCTATTGAGATATTACCCAACCCTATTGACCTAGAGCAAATCAAAAAAAATGCACTAGAGGCAGTTCCAACAAACTTTTCACCCGCCTACCGTCACATAGTAGCTGCCGGCAGACTTATCCCCATCAAGGGCTTTGATCTACTGATTCAAGCGTTTGCAAAGCTACACAAGGACATTTCATTCCAAAACACCAAGCTTATTATATTAGGAGAAGGTACGAGTCGACACTCACTTGAAACGCTGATCCAAGAGCTAAATCTAGAGGGATTTGTAGAGTTAAGAGGTAATGTTCAAAACGTATATCCCTATTTCCGACAAGCAGATCTATGTGTGGTCTCTTCTCGTCTTGAAGGTTTTCCCAATGTCTTATTGCAAATGATGAGCCAGTGCGATCGTGTTGTCTCTACACTATGTGCAGGAGGCATTGACACAATTGAGGGCCTTATGACCTGCCTGCCCAACCAAGCCTCAACTCTCTACCAAGTCATAAAAGAAGCGTTACAAATGCAAGATGCCACGGGAAATCGAGAGCTATATGACCGAGAGCTAAAACAGCGATCCAGTTCCTTTTTTTTTCTAAAATTAACAGCGTTGATTAGAACCCTATGATTCACACTTTCCGTGATTCCTTCAAGTATCATTACACCCATTTGTTTCCTAACTCAATACCTCTAAGAAATCGTGATTAACCCAAAAACCACACCCAAAATATTACGAATACTTACTTCTTCCGTATCCTTCAATCTTATCAAAGGGCAGATGCAATATATCGCCCAACATGGATATGACTTCTATGCGGCATCGGGGGGGCCTTTTGAAGATCTTGATAAAATCGAACGACAAGAAAAAGTGAAGATTTTTCACATTCCACATCTTGTTCGCCCTATAGACATTGCCTCCGATATAATGGCTCTAATTGAGACTATTCGTCTCATTAGAAGACTCAAACCAGATATTGTACATACCCAAACGCCAAAGGCCGGAATGATTGGAATGTTTGCCGCATGGCTTTGTAGAGTGCCTGTTCGTGTACATACAGTCGGTGGGCTTCGCCTTATAGCGGAAACGGGGGTCTTTAGATGGATACTTGATCTAATTGAAAAAGCAACTTATCTAGCGGCTACCATAGTTCTCCCAAATTCCAAAGTCTTAGCTCAATATATCATAGAGAACAATTATACTTCAAGACGTAAGATCCAAGTAATTCATACTGGTAGTACGAATGGCATTGACCTAAAGCACTTCGACCGCACTCCTGAAGTAGTGGAGCGAGCGAACCAAATACGTGAGAAAATCGGCGGATCTTTCACCTATCTCTATGTAGGCCGGATAGTTAGGGACAAGGGTATCACCGAGCTTGTAGATGCATTCACAAAGGTAAACACCGAGTATCCAGAGACACGACTTCTCCTTGTGGGTACCCAAGAACCAGAGTTGGATCCATTACCAGAGCGCACACTTCAATTAATTGCAACAAATGAGAGTATAACAGAGACAGGTTGGCAAAAGGATGTACGGCCCTGGTTTGTAGCCTCTGACCTTTTCACTTTTCCGAGTTACCGCGAGGGGTTTCCCAATGTAGTAATGCAAGCCGGTGCACTTGGCATCCCTTCTATCGTGACCGACATCAATGGTAGCAATGAAATCATCATAGAAGGACAAAACGGGACCATAATCCCCAAGATGGATACTGAATCTCTCTACAAAGAAATGGTCAATGCACTAGTAGAGAGAGGAAGTCTATCTAAGCAATCCGCTCAGTGTCGTCCACTGATTGCTTCTCGCTATCGACAAGAGGATGTATGGAATGCCACGCTGGAAATGTACGACAGACTAAAGTGCAACCACATAGAGAGCGGAAATTGTTAGAAATAGATAGTATTGCAGCGATCAATAGTATAGGCTAGCCCCACTAGTCCGATAACCTAAATCTAAATATCAATAAGTTCTTTATCTTTACGCAAGAAGTAATAATGCAAGGATTGTATGGCACTACCAATAAATAAAGAGGCTTTGATACGCGGTGAAATTATTGAGAGCGACCGCATTGAGTATAAGGCAAGTTGGAATCCAGAGCCTATCATGCACACAATTTGTGCGTTTGCAAATGACTATAATAACTGGGGCGGAGGATATATTATAGTCGGCATTGAGGAGAATAGCGGTCAACCTGAATTTCCCCCTAAGGGAGTACCTAAGGCAAAAATTGATACCATACAAAAGGAGCTGGTGAACATAGGCTATAGGATCTCGCCTAATTATTACCCAGTGACTGACATTTACGAATTTGAGGGTAAGACCGTCTTCATTATTTGGTGTCCGGCTGGGGATAATCGCCCTTATTCTGCCCCTACCACTATTTCATCTAAAAAAAAGTCAAGAACTGAGTATATTCGCTTGGGATCTGTGACCAAGCAAGTCTCACAGGAACAAAGAGTGAAGCTTTATGAGCTGGCTCAAAGGATTCCCTTCGATGACCGGATCAACCATCTTGCCTCTATAGATAATTTTGACTTGGGGCTTATAAGAGAGTACCTACAAGAGATCAAAAGTGACTTGTACCAGCCTAGTGCTACCATGTCCATGAAAGCACTAAGTACGAGCATGCTGATAGCAAAGGACTATGAGTCGGAGGTCAAGCCACTAAATGTCGGACTGCTATTTTTTACAGAGCACCCTGAAATGTTTTATCCAAAGGCTCAGATAGAAGTTGTTCTACACCCCAACTATGACACGAAGCAATTTGATGAAAAGACCTTTGCAGGACCTCTGCATTATCAATTGAGACGTGCACTATCCTTTATTAAAGCTCAAGTAGTAAGAGAACGTATTGTAAAATTACCTAACCAAGCCGAATCAAAGAGGTTTTATAATTACCCGTTTGCTGCTATTGAAGAGGCGCTGGTCAATGCAGTCTATCATAAAAGCTATGAAAAGAGAGAGCCAATAGAGGTTCAGATATGGCCTAATAAAATCGAGATATTAAGCTTTCCCGGACCGGTTCCACCCGTCAACTATGACACTCTGAGTAATCTATTCAAACACAAGAGAATAACTGCCAGGGAGTATCGAAATAGAAGAGTGGGAGACTTCCTGAAAGAGTTGAAGCTAACCGAAGGTAGAGGCACAGGTATACCCACAATCTATGAAGCTTTGGAGAAAAATGGTTCGCCCGAGCCCTTATTTGAGACCAACCATGACCTAGACTATTTTCTGACTGTACTTTATTCACGAGAAGATATGGTTGGCTTTGGTGGAGAAGTTGAACACAACTCCAAAGATATGACGGAGAACTCCAAAGATATGACGGAGAACTCCAAAGATATGACGGAGAACTCCAAAGATATGACGGAGAACTCCAAAGATAAGACAGAGAACTCCAAAGATATGACGGAAAACTCGGACGTCCAAGAAAATGAGCTTAGCAGTCGAGCAATAAAATTATTGGAAAGACTGGGGAAGCGTACAAACTCCCATATGATGGCTATGACTATTCTCGCTATCTGTGAGAGAAATTATATGTCCTTGTCTACTATTGCAAATTTGGCGAATAGGGTTCCTCAATACATTCGCCAAAATTATATCAATGGTTTGATTGAGGATGGCTTGATGACCCGTAAATTTGAAGAGATCAACCACCCCTTACAGGCGTATAGGTCAACCACTAAGGGGGTGGATCTATTAGATAGAGAGATGACGGAATGAGTTCGGATAGAGAATTGTGATGCGATATGTATAGGAGGTGGATAAAAAGGGTGCTGGATTTCACCATGGCACTGCTGGGCTTGATTGTTTTATCGCCCTTGCTATTGGTGGTGTATATCTGGCTAACGATTGCGAATAAGGGAGCCGGGGCTATCTTTACCCAAGAACGCCCGGGTAAGGACGAGAAGATATTTAAGCTCTATAAGTTCAAGAGCATGACTGATGAGCGGGATACGGAGGGAAACTTACTTCCTGATGTCCGGCGCCTAACCAAGGTAGGGCGGTTTGTTCGGAAAACCTCCATTGATGAACTACCTCAGCTCTGGAATGTTCTCAAAGGAGATATAAGCCTTGAGGCAGGAATGGGTAAATAACAGAAGGGTAGTATTAGTAGGAGGGAGGGTTGATGCAATTGGATTTTTGAACTTTGGAGTCGAGTAAAAAATTTGACGGATAGAAGCAGAATGTTTCCAGTAGGAAAGAGAAATGTTTCACGGGTAAAATCGAACGGTTTCCAGTAGGAAACTTTTGGACGTCTGGCAGTCGGCTTTTGTAGAAGGAAAAGGAAGATAAAACAAATGGGAAGTGGAGGAACAATCAGATAAGACAAAACATGAGTATGAAGAATGAGAAGGTATTCTAAGGGTACTTAAATCCTTTGGTTGGAATTGAGGTAAAAAAAGAAAAGGCAATGAAAACATATGAGAGAATGTATTCTATGCAGGTGATTTTAAGCAAGTATAAGAGAGCATTTGAAGATTATTATGTTGAGGATGATCTCAGATAGAAGAGAGATGAAGAATTTATTATTAACTGGCGCTTCTGGTTTTCTAGGCCATTATATAGAGCTTTCATTTAGAGACTCTTATCAAGTCATTTCACTTGGAAGGTCTTCAAAAAATACTATTATTTGTGACCTTGTTTCTGAAGTCCCAGATTTATCAAATTCCTATAATGTTGTAATCCATGCTGCAGGCTTAGCCCATGCTCCAAAGGCAAAGCACTCTGATTTTATGGCTACAAATTTCCAAGGAACTATAAATCTAACAAAGGCACTTGAAATGCTTCATGACCTCCCAACAGACTTTGTTTATATCAGCAGTGTAGCTGTTTATGGGATTGAGAAAGGAGAGAATATTTCAGAGCAGATTCCTTTAAATGGTTTAACTCCATATGCAATAAGCAAAATTAAAGCCGAAGAATACTTACGCTCTTGGTGTGCTAAGAATGGCGTTATCCTAACGATAATTCGTCCATCTTTGATTGTAGGTGATCAGCCAAAAGGAAATTTGAAAGCAATGATCAATGGGATTAAGAAGTCACAATACCTTTCAATTGGCGCAGCTGATGCAAAGAAAAGCGTTGTCTCCGTAAAAGATATTCCAATTGTTATTACTTTAGCTCTTGGAAAAGGCGGAGTATATAACATATGTGATGATCATAACCCAACCTTTAGAGAACTTGAGGTTCTAATCGCTAAACAACTTAAAAAAAAGTCTCCAGTATCTATACCGCTTTGGGCTGCAAAGGTTCTCGCCTCAGTAGGCGATTTATTTGGTGGTCGTGCTCCTATTAACTCTATGAAATTAGAGAAAATAACAAGTACATTGACTTTTTCTAATTGTAAGGCAAAAAAGGAACTTGGCTGGGAACCTATGGATGCACTTGATAATTTAAAAATAGAATAATCATGGTACGTTTCTTTGATTTTGTTTTCTCTTTTATTGGATTAATAATTCTCTCCCCACTTTTGCTTGTGTTATTTATCATTGGATTGTTCGATACAGGCTCTCCTCTATTTAAGCAGGCACGTGTAGGAAAAGGAAAGAAGCCATTCACTTTAGTTAAATTTCGCACTATGCATAAAGATGCTGTCCAAGTGGCAACACATTTAGCAAGTAAGAGTGAGGTGACAAAGTATGGAGCGTTTCTTAGACGAACAAAGTTAGATGAGCTTCCTCAGCTTTGGAATGTATGCAAGGGTGAGATGAGTTTAGTGGGACCGAGACCTAATCTATTCAATCAGTTAGACCTTATAGAAGAAAGGCAGAAAAGAGGCGTTTATGATCATGTACCTGGTATCACGGGATTAGCACAGATCCAAGGAATTGATATGTCCACGCCAGAACTCTTAGCCAAGACTGATGCTGAAATGCTCGCTTCACTAACCATAGGCAAGTACTTTCATTATATATTTGCCACAATAAGTGGTAAGGGGCAAGGAGATCGAATCAAAGGCTAGTACTTTAACCTGCAAAGGAAGAACTTTTACGTCAGGGAGAGATGAGTCTCGTTGTCCAGCGTTTTTGCCTGCTACTATATAGAGGGAGCGACGGGGATGCGGCAGGGAGGGGTGTGCGTTTTTTTGCGTACATTTGTATTCCTAACGATTAGACAGATATAGTATTTAGGCACCACAACACATGGAAACAGTACTGAGTGGGATCCGCCCGACGGGTAACCTGCACTTGGGTAACTACTTTGGAGCTGTGAAGAGCTTCCTAAAGATGCAAGATGAGTACGATTGCTTCTTCTTTATCGCAGATTGGCACTCTCTGACAACACACCCCCACCCCGCCAATATCGTCAAGAGTACTCGCACGATACTGGCAGAGTATCTGGCGTGCGGACTGGATCCCGAAAAGGCAACACTCTACGTGCAGAGTGATGTCCGTGAGGTGCTGGAGCTCTACCTCTACCTCAATATGAATGCGTACCTAGGGGAGCTAGAGCGCACGACGAGCTTCAAGGACAAGGCACGCAAGCAACCCAACAACGTCAACGCCGGTCTCCTCACCTACCCTACCCTGATGGCCGCAGACATCCTGATGTTCAAGGCCAACAAGGTACCGGTGGGCAAGGATCAGGAGCAAAATATGGAGATGGCGCGCAAGTTTGCACGTCGATTCAACCAGATCTACGAGGTGGACTTTTTTCCGGAGCCGGCGTCATTCAGCTTCGGGCCGGAGGCACTCAAGATTCCCGGCTTGGACGGCTCAGGCAAGATGGGCAAGAGTGAGGGCAATGCCCTCTACCTGGTCGATGACCCCAAGGAGATCCGCAAAAAGGTCATGCGTGCAGTCACAGACAGCGGCCCTACAGAGCCCAACAGTGTGAAGCCGGAGCCGATCGAGAACCTCTTCACATTCTTGCGGATTGCCTCATCGGAGGAGACCTACAATTACTTCAACGAGGCCTACAACAACTGCACAATCCGCTACGGTGACCTAAAGAAACAGCTGGCCGAGGATATTGTGGCCCTCTGTGCACCTATACGGGAGCGAATCCTGGAGTATTCGGCGGATGTGGACTTTTTGGAAAAAGTGGCTAAGCAGGGAGCCGAAAAAGCGCGAGAGCGTGCATCGGAGACCGTGAAAAAGGTGCGTGAGATCGTCGGTTTTCAGCCACAACGATGAGCCACGAGGGGAGATAAAAGCAGAAAAAAATCAACAACCTACCTATTTTTATACACAGACAGACAATGAACGGAGTAATGAACGAAAACATGATCAGCGGACGGGTGATCCACATCATGGAGCCAATCTCGGGAGACAGCAAGAGACGCCCCGGAGAGAAGTGGCACCGCCAAGAGTACGTACTCGAGACCCAGGAGGAGTACCCCAAGCAGGTTTGCTTTGAGCTATGGGGCGAGGACCGCATCAAGCAGGCCAATATCCAGATGGGTGACTATATCACGGTGAGCTTTAGCCTACAGAGTCGCGAGTACAACGGTCGCTGGTACACCAGTGTGCGTGGCAAATTTGTGACCAAGGGTGAGCCTGCCGGCATGATGCAGGGGCAAGGCGTCGGGATGCCACAGCAGCCGGCCGCTCCCATGGGTGGAATGCCAAGCACCAACAACAACTTTGGTGGGCAGGACGCCAACGATGATCTGCCGTTCTGACACCCGACCCGGCAGCCGGTCGGCATCGGCACCCCTTCCCTGAGGGAGAAGGGTGACAAGGACAGTCGACCCCGGGGCCAATGATCCACTCCAAGGACTCCGGATGGTACCCCTGAGGTGCCATCCGGAGGGTCCGGGAGAGTGAAGGGCATATCGGAGAGGACGGAGGGAAACCGATAGCGGAGGAGGGACTGTGGCTTTGGGAAAAGCCACCCAAATCTCCCCACCCACAATGGGACAAAAGGGGAAAAACAGAGACACGACACCCCGACAAAGAGACAAAGTGCGGTGGGTATTTTGACCGGAGCTACTTTTATAAAAACACAACCTACAACTTGGCGCACAGTGCGCAGACATCATGGGATTCAAGGAAGTGATGGCCTTTAGGCAAAATGGAGAAATAGAAAAAGCCCTGGAAGTGGCACTCAAAGATGTAGATGAGAAGCTGGACCAATGGTCTGCGGCGGCACTCTTTTGGGTACTGAGGGATCTGGCGACCGCCCGCATCGAAAACGGAGAGAGCAAAGCGGCGGAGAGCTGCGTCCCCAAAATGAGAGAAATGATCCCACACATGGGTCCCACAGCCGGCATGGCCGAAGAGGCACTCCAAAAGATAGAGCAGGAGATCATCCCTCACTATGCCGAACTGACAGAGCTCACCCAATCGCTCCGGAAAGAGAAAAACAAGTACAAGCGTCGAGAACTCCTGAACCAAGCCTATGAGCAGATCCTGTCGTGGCAAGAGGAGGCAAACCTGGACCATCGCCTGCACGAGCAGGTGACGGAGGTCATTGTACAGTATCTGGAGCAAAAAAAGGGGGTCCTCTCGGCTGATGAGTACAGTGCGGCACTGGCACTGTATGCCGGTCTGGAGCGACCGCAGAGATCCGACCTGCATATCCGCGCTCTACAGCTGGCACTGGAGGGGAAGCGGATGCATCGGCGACGGCTGTCGCTACTGGACTTTGTCCAAAAGTGGGATGTACGACACTGCATGACCGATCGGCTCTGGAAACGCTCCGATCGGAAGCATGCCCAATCCACGGCCGAAGAGACACTCCACGAGCTGGTACTGGAGGACCTAGACCTGGGACGAGACAAAGTATCTCCGGAAGCCTACTTTTTGCTCAACGAGGCGGAGCGGAGGCTCGAGGAGGACCTCAGTCTAGAGCTGACCAAAGCTCGTGTACTGACTCTGGAGAAAAAGCGAGAGGAGGCAATGACGCTGTACCAAAAAGCTCTGGTATATGTGACCCACGAAGCACGGAGCTGGTACGAGTATGGAGAGCTACTAGATGACAAGATCCTCAAGCGGTCGGCCTACGCCAAGGCACTCAAGACAGAGGCCGACGACTACCAAGACTACCTACTGGACCTAAGGCTGGCCTTTGCCTCCCTACTCATAGAGGAGGGGCTGAGTACTCATGCACTGAGGGAACTCAATATCTACGCTCAACTATCCGGCGAAAAAGGACAGGACAAAGCACCTCTCTACGACGACCTACTGAGGCAAATACCTCCTGAGACAAAACCGGACGAAAACAACAAGGACTTTTACTACCCTGCATCCCGAGAGATAGATGAGCATATCTATGCCACGCTGGAGTGGACCCCAATGGTGGTAATGGACGTGATGGCGATAAAGGTACGTCATCCCCAAAAGATGATCCAACCTATGATCAAACTACGCGGTACGGACGGTCGCTATGCACTTGCCGGCACTCGTGAGACCGGAGTCCTGCCCGGAGACAATAGGGGACGGCTCTACCAAGTAAAGCTGGTGGAGCGCACAGGCCAACCTCTACGTGCCGTCCTCATCAGGCCCCTCGATGCAGACCCGAAAGCACTGTTTCCGACCGAGTATGGCTACATCACCGGATACCATACAGAGCTGAGAGCGTTTCATGTAATTACGGCCAAAAGCAGGCACCACTACCTACCCGGAAATGCCGATGACTACAAGGTGGGAGACTTTGTGAACTACATCCTATTCCTCGAAAAGACAGCCGGTGGCATACGTGAATACTTGATCCTGGCCGAAAAGGCAGATCGTGACAAGGCCTTGGCCGTCTACCCCATCGTCCGAGCAGTGGTGGCACAGATATACGAGAGCAACATCTACATCGTGACCGACGATGGACTCCAAGGGAGCTTCCCCTCCGAGATCGCACCCTATGAGCTTGCGGTAGGCGAAGTGTGCGCACTGCGAGGCTTTATGTTCAAGAAAAAAAATAGAGAGAGCGGAGTGTCCCAAGAGTGTTTTGTGACACTATCCATGGAGCCACTTCCGCCCGAACTTTTACAAGACTGACCCCACCTATGGCGATGACCGCACAGACCCTCAACACGATCCCCACTCCGGCCTATGTGCTGGAAGAAGATCTCCTCCGCAATAACCTACGCCTGATCCGACACGTCGCAGATGAGGCTGGGGTAGAGATCATACTGGCCTTCAAGGCCTATGCCCTCTGGAAAACCTTTCCGATCCTACGAGAGTACATATCTGGGTGCACCGCCAGTTCGCCTTGGGAAGCCAGGATGGGACACAAGTACATGCAGTGCCTGACCCACTCCTATGCCCCAGTGTATCGGGACGAGGACTTTGGGAGCTTTCTCGACTGCAGTGGACACGTGACCTTCAACAGCCTTGGCCAGTTTGAGCGATTTTACCCCCAAGTGGAGGCCTACACAGCCCATCGCATCAGCTGTGGCTTGCGGATCAACCCCGAGTACAGTGAGGTGGAGACCGAGCTCTACAACCCCGCATCACCCACCTCCAGGCTGGGGGTGCCGGTCGCACAACTACCGGAGCAATTGCCCACCGGGATAGAGGGGCTCCACTTTCACACCCACTGCGAGAGCGACTCCTATGCCTTGGAGCGAACTCTAGAGGTGGTGGAGCAAAAGTTTGCCTCACAGCTGGAGCAGGTACAGTGGATCAATATGGGTGGCGGCCACCTAATGACCAAAAAAGGCTACGATATCGACCACCTCATCCGTCTACTGCGTGGCTTTGGCGAGCGACATCCACACCTGCACGTGATCCTGGAGCCCGGCAGTGCATTTGCCTGGCAGACGGGCACACTGGTCGCCACCATAGAGGATATCGTAGAGCGTGGCGGAGTGAAGACCCTGATGATGGATTCCTCATTCACATGCCATATGCCCGATACCCTCGAGATGCCCTACCAGCCCGAGATCCGTGGGACATCGGTCGTACCCGACGACACCCACACACTTCCCTATCGTGTGGGGGGAAATAGTTGCCTGAGCGGTGACTACAAGGGAGACTGGTACTTCTCCACCTCACCCAAGGTAGGCGACCGACTGATCTTTGAGGACATGATTCACTACACGACGGTAAAGACCACGATGTTCAACGGCATCGTACATCCCTCTATCTGGATGCATCGGTCGGACGGGAGCTGGGAGGAGTGCCGACGATACAGCTATGAGGATTACCTACACCGTATGGATTGATCGGAATGACATTAATGATTGAGCAAGACTAAAAACACTATTTGATATGGCATTTTTTGGATTATTCTCTAAGGAGAAAAAGGAGACACTGGACAAGGGATTGGAAAAGACGAAAGACTCGTTTTTTGGCAAACTCACCCGAAGCATCGCCGGCAAGTCCAAAGTCGACGATGAGGTCCTCGATGACCTCGAAGAGACACTGATCAGCAGTGATGTGGGTGTAGAGACTACCCTCAAGATCATTGACCGAGTGGAGGCGCGCGTCGAGCGAGACAAGTACATGAACACCTCTGAGCTCAACAAGATCCTCCAAGAAGAGATCGCCGGACTACTCGCCGAAAACGACATCACCGACGGCACCGATTTTTCGATCCAAAATGAGCAAAAGCCCTATGTGATCCTAGTCGTCGGCGTCAATGGCGTAGGCAAGACCACAACGATAGGCAAGCTGGCTCACCAGTTCAAGAGCAGCGGCCTAAAGGTCGTGCTCGGTGCAGCCGATACCTTCCGGGCAGCCGCAGTAGAGCAGCTAGAGATCTGGGGAGAGCGTGTGGGTGTACCGGTGATCAAGCAGCAGATGGGAGCCGACCCGGCATCTGTCGCCTACGACACAGTACAGCATGCCAAGTCCACCGGAGCCGACGTGGTGATCATCGACACCGCCGGACGTCTGCACAACAAAGTGGGGCTGATGAACGAGCTCACCAAGATCAAAAGAGTCATCCAAAAAATACACGATGTGGCACCACAAGAGGTCCTGCTCGTCCTAGACGGCAGTACGGGGCAAAATGCATTTGAGCAGGCCAAGCAGTTTACAGCGGCCACCGAGGTGACAGCACTGGCGATCACCAAGTTGGACGGCACGGCCAAGGGGGGAGTGGTCCTCGGGATATCCGATCAGTTCAAGATCCCCGTCAAGTACATCGGCTTGGGTGAAAAAGTAACCGACCTTCAGCTCTTCGACAAAGCGGAGTTTGTGGCTTCATTATTCGGCAAAGCATGAGGAAAAACGAAGTAGAAGTCATCACCATGGGTTGTGCCAAGAACCTCGTCGACTCCGAGGTCTTGATGCAGCTTTTTGCGACCGGTGGGTATCGGGTGGAGCACGATCCGGAGGTGCTCAATGGCGAGATTGTGGTGATCAACACCTGTGGGTTCATCGAGAGTGCCCGGGAAGAGTCGATCAACATGATCCTCAACGTCATATCCGCCAAAAAGCGTGGCGATGTAGGCAAAGTCTTCGTGATGGGCTGCCTGAGTGAGCGCTACCGCAAAGAGCTGGAGGGTGAGCTCCCCGAGGTGGATGGATTTTATGGAAAGTTCGACTGGAAAAACCTAGTCCTTGATCTAGGAAAAGCCTACCACTCCACTCCGGCAGACCTACGGGTACTGACGACGCCTCGCCACTACGCCTACGTCAAGGTGGCCGAGGGGTGCAACCAGAGGTGTGCCTACTGCTCCATCCCCATCATGACCGGTGGCTACAAGTCACGCCCCATGGAGGAGATCCTCTCGGAGATAAAAGGATTGGCCAAAAAAGGCACCGTGGAGATCCAGCTCATCGCACAAGACCTCACCTCCTACGGTGTGGACCAGTACGGTAGTCACCGCCTACCCGAGCTGGTAGAGGAGATCTGTGCCATCGACGGCATAGAGTGGCTCCGCCTGCACTACGCCTACCCCACCGACTTCCCTACCGATCTGCTCCGAGTGATGCGGGAGCAACCCAAGGTCTGCAAGTACCTGGATATCGCTCTGCAGCACAGTAGCGACCATATGCTGAGGATGATGCGTCGTCGGATCACGGCCGCAGAGACAGAGGCACTCCTGACACGCATCAGACACGAAGTACCCGGCATCCACCTACGCACCACCCTCATGGTGGGGCACCCGGGAGAGACGGAGGAGGACTTTCGGGACCTGCTGGACTTCGTCGCGCGACAACGCTTTGAGCGCATGGGCGCATTCATCTATTCGCACGAAGAAGGGACCTACGGCTACCGCCACTACCAAGACGATGTGCCGGCGGCAGTCAAGCAAGAGCGACTGGACCGGCTCATGGAGCTACAGGAGGAGATCGCACTCGCACATGCCGAGAGCAAGGTAGGCACCATCCAGAGGGTCATCATCGACCGCATCGAGGAGGGGATGGCGGTCGGACGCACACAGTACGACTCTCCGGACGTCGACCCCGAGGTCTATCTCCGTGGCCAAGCACTCCGGGTGGGTACATTTTATCCGGCACTCATCACCGAGGCAGATGGCTATGACCTAGTAGGTAAAGTACTATGAGCACGACCAACGATCACCTATTGCGCTACGCCGAGGAGTGGATCACCACTCGCCTCAGCGATCGCCAAGCAGTACAGCTACCCTATATTGGGAGCTTTGCCCCGGTATATATCCCGGACTACCTCCTCGCAAATAGAGACGGCACCTACACCCTTATGCCCCCAAGCATCGGGCTGGACTACCGAGCAGATTCATTTTTGCTCAACGACAAAAACTACACCACCCTCGACACCGAGGCTCCCGACCATCCCGTACCACCGGAGATGATCACAGCGATAGCCGATCTGCATGCGCTGGACAGTGGCGTGGTCGAGCAGGAGCTCACGGAGTACTTCTCCCTTTTCTTCACCCGACTCTTCAGAGGTCGTCGGGTGCAGCTCCTCGGCCTAGCAGACTTTTTCATCACCGAGGAGTCCGGGCATTTGTTGCTCAATATTGAGTGGACACCACAGATCTTGGAGACCCTCTCGTACCCATTTCGCCCCTACAAGCCCATCACCCTGCCGGCGGGACAGCCACTGCCGGAGGCGGAGATCTACGACTCCGAGCCCAACAATGGGCTACTCCAAGTGGCGGTACGACACACAGCCCCGGACCCCACTCCGGAGCCACATCGCCCCGCAGTGGAGGAGATCCCACTCCCCACACCTCGCCAAGCCCCCACACCACCGGCCACTACGGCTCCCAAGCCGCGTAGCCACTCTCGGCTACTGGTCGGACTGCTTGTCGGACTGCTTGGGTGTGGTGCTGTGGCAGGGATCGCACTCTGGCTATGGAGAGCCCCACTCACATCCGACCACGGCAGCCCCGCCGCGCCTCGGTCGCTGCCTCCGGTGGTCAAAGCCACACCCGTCACGACACCCGACAGTGTCACCCCACCGGCACCGGCCGACACCATTGTCCCCACCGAGCCGGCAGTCGAGCAGCCGACGACGACACACATCCTCGCCACCGACACCCTCGGCAGTGGCCAATCTCTGGCACAGCTGGCACGCAAGCACTACGGCAAGACCATCCACTGGGTGTACATCTACATCCAAAACAGCGACCACCTCACCGATGCCAACAACATCCCCCCCGGGACCGTCCTCGAGATACCCGACCTGAAGATCTTTGGGCTAAAAAAAGACAACACCGAGGCCGTCACCGAGGCACGAGAGTGGGCAGCACTCATCCTCAACCGAAAGTTTGCCTCCTACAAGGAGCAACGCCCCACTCTACCCTGCAATAAGTAAAGCCGACACAGGCCATAGCACCGGGTGCGTCAGAAACATTGCTTCTGACGCACCCTTTTTTCTTGGAGAAAAAGAGGCAAAAGTCTGCAAATGGAGCTGAGGAGCAACATCCTCATGAGAGACTGTTGCACGAAGGCGATATGCTGCGTTGCTTTCGGAATTCGGACTAGGTCACGTACATGAGTACGCTCCCTTCGCCCTCATCCTCAGCGCCTTGCATCTCATCCTTCGTTCAAAGTCTCAGCACATTTTAGCAAATGTGCGAGAATGGCACTTCGTGCAACATTCTCCATGAACCATTTGGCAGGCACGAATGTTATACAGATGCGAATACATAATGTATTCCCTCTCACCAAAGCTATAAAACAAAGCGACATGAGAACAACTTATTTACCTAACCTATCCCTGGTCTTGGCCGGTGTGCTGGCTCTGTCGACCATTGCATGTGGCACAGGCAACTCCCAAAACGCCAAGAAGACCATGGATCAAAACCCCAATAAAAATATGAAGTTCGAACTACCCCAACTCCCCTACGCGACAAACGCCCTCGAGCCCGTCATGGGCCAAGAAACAGTAGAGCTCCACTACGGCAAGCACTACGCAGGCTATATCAATACGCTGAACGAACTGATCAAAGGCACTGACTACGAAAAAAAATCACTCGTAGAGATCGTCAAGACCTCCGAGGGCAAGCTCTTCAACCAAGCCGGACAGAGCCTCAACCACTACCTCTTTTTCCTACAGATGGCTCCGCAGACCAAAGCCAAGCAAAAGCCCGAGGGCAAGCTGGCACAGGCCATAGAGAAGACCTTTGGATCCTTCGAAAAGTTCCAAGAGACCTTCCAAGCCGAGGCCGCATCCGTATTCGGATCAGGATGGTGCTTCCTCGCATGTGACAAGGATGGCAAGCTAGTCATCACAAAGACCCAAAACGCCGACAACCCCGTCACCAAGGACCAGGAGCCCCTCTTGGCGATAGACGTGTGGGAGCACTCCTACTACCTCGACTACCGCAATGTCCGGATGGACTACCTCAAAAACATCTGGAAGATCACCGACTGGACAGTCGTTGAGCAACGCTTCAACGAGTGCGCCAAGTAAGTCGACCCAAAAAGCACCAACAAACAAAGCGGGGTATCGAAACACTTCGATACCCCGCTTTGCTTTGGAGGAGTGGAGAATACCGGACTCGAACCGGTCACCTCTACAATGCCATTGTAGCGCTCTAGCCAGATGAGCTAATTCCCCATATCTGCTAGGCAAAGATACCAAAAAAATCATTCCGAAACACCCCATTTTTCGCGCCAAAAACAACAATTTGTAAGCGACAGTAAATCAATCAATTGCGAGAGACCAAAGTTTCACGGATAGAAGCGATCGGTTTCACGGATAGAAGCAAAACTTTTCACGGATAGAAGCAAACGCTTAGACGGATAGAAAGGGAAAAAACGGACACCGGAATGGAGTTTTTTCCCCGACAGCTCCGATGACAAAAACCAGGTCGGGTGCCAACCTTTTTGGGGAGGGCAAACTGAGGCCCCTTTTGGGGTCAACGGATTTATTAACCCCTAACACTTGCATTCTTCTCAAAAGGGTCGTATCTTTGTTTTGTTTAGGGACATCTATTATTTATAAGAAGTACACTACACTATGATCAAGAAAGAACTATTGAAGCTTATCAGCGAGCAGATCAACTTTGAGTTTGAGTCTGCCTTCATATACCGAAAACTCGCCATAGACCTTGAGCTACAAGGGTGGACCGGGTTTGCACACTGGTTCACAGCACAGTACCACGAGGAGATGGCACATGCCGAGGAGATGATCCACTACGTCCTGGAGCGTGGCGAGCAACCCGAGCTCAAGGATATCAAGATGAACGATATCACATCCGACCACATCGTGGGATTCTTTGAGATCGCCTACAAGCACGAGTGCCAGGTGTCCAAAAATATCTACGAGATCGTCACTGCAGCTATCGAGCAAAAGGACTACGCCACGGAAAACTTTTTCCGCAAGTTTGTCGCTGAGCAAGTAGAGGAGGAGGCATCGACCTCAGCCATCGTGGATCGTCTCAAACTCGCCAACGGCAATGCCGGCTACCTGATCATTGACCAAGAGCTGGCCAAACGCCAATAATCACACGGCACATTCGACCAAATAGAGCGGGGGCGAAGCCACAGCATGGCTTCGCCCCCACTTTTTTGTCCCGATACAACCCGGCACCATAGCCCCCACCGGTGCCCCCCAAAAAGGAGTTGTTTTTTAGCCCCGATGTCGGTAACTTTGGGGGAGAACGGACTAATCACCCCCACCAAACACAGCAAACCTATGAATAGACAAACAACCAAACTACTCACCGGGCTGGCCACACTCGTCGCACTCGCCCTGAGTACCCCTCAAACCAAAGCCTGCACCGACCTCATCGTCGGCAAAGGTGCCTCCACCGACGGAAGCGTGATCATCAGCTATGCCGCCGACTCACACACCCTCTACGGCGAGCTCTACTTTTGGCCCCGAGCCACCTGGATGCCGGGCTACATGATGGACGTGGTGGAGTGGGACTCCGGGATATTCACCACCCAGATCCCACAGGTCGCCAATACCTACAACGTCGTGGGCAACCTCAATGAAAAGCAAGTGGCCATCACCGAAAGCACCTGGGGTGGCATACCGGAGTGCCAAGGGACAGAGGGGCTGATGGACTACGGCAGCCTGATCTACATCACCCTACAACGTGCCGCCACAGCCCGAGAGGCTATCAGTACACTCACCGGCCTGGTGGCCAAGTATGGCTACAAAAGCTCTGGAGAGTCCTTCACGATAGCCGACAAAAACGAGGTGTGGGTGCTGGAGATGATCGGCAAGGGAAAAGGCGAGACCGGAGCCGTGTGGGTCGCCAAGCGCATCCCCGACAACGCCATCTCGGGACATGCCAACCAAGCCCGCATCCAGCAGATTGACTTTGACGACCCGGAAAACTGCCTCTACTCACCCGATGTCATCACCTTTGCCCGCCAAAAAGGACTCTACAGTGGCAGTGACAAAGACTTTAGCTTCCAAAAGGTCTACAACCCCTACGACTTTGGAGGATTGAGAGGCTGCGAAGCACGAGTGTGGGCATTTTTCAACCGACACAAAAAAGGCATGGACCGCTACCTGCCCCTGGTGATGGGACACGACCCGGAGGCAGAGCCGATGCCCCTCTACATCATACCCGACCACAAACTCTCCGTCCAAGACGTCCAAGAGGCGATGCGAGACCACTACGAATCAACCCCCATGGACATGACCAAGGACGTGGGTGCCGGCCCCTACTGCGTACCCTACCGCTGGAGACCAATGGGCTTTGAAGTGGATGGACAGAAGTACATCAACGAGCGCGCCATAGCCACTCAGCAGACCGGATTCGTACTCGTCGCACAGCTCCGCTCCACCATGCCCGACCTGGTGGGCCCCATCCTGTGGTTTGGGGTCGATGATGCCAACACCACAGTATTTAGCCCCATGTACGGGTGCATCACACGAGTACCGGAAGCCTTTAGCCCACACAATGGCAGCCTAACGGAGTTTTCGTGGACGTCCGCCTTTTGGATACACAACTGGGTGGCCAACATGGCCTATAGCAAATACAGCTACATGATCCAAGACATCCGCCCCGTACAGCAGGAGATCGAGAGCAAGTACTTCGCCGACCAACCCCTGATCGAAAAAGAGGCCCTACGCATCCAACGCGAAAAAGGGACAGACGCCGCGCGAGCCTACCTCACCGACTACTCCGAGCAGTGCGCCAATAACGCCACTCAACGCTGGAAAAAACTCGGTGAGTACCTCCTCGTGAAGTACATCGACGGCAACGTAAAGAGGGAAGAAAACGGACACTTCAAGACCGAGCACGGACTGGCCGTACCGCCCGAGCAACCCGGCTACAGCGAGGAGTACTACCGAATGATCCACAACGGAAACTACGAGCACCTCAAGGTTCCCAAAAAGTAACCCCCACGACATTCCCCCTCACTCCACAAAGCGAGAGCGTGTGCCACCTCAGTGACGGCACACGCTCTCCTTGCTTTTCGGTAAAGAAATCGGGCGGTGAGCGAGCGTATATTTCATAAAAATAAGGAGAAGGCGACAATACGATCACAGATTTTCCGAAAAGGTCACCATCCGAAAACAAAGCCTCAAAATCGACCTACCCTTTAGAATAATTATGGGTACCTTTATACTCGGTGTAAACCCACACCGGATCCCACATAATAGGCACAAACATGAGTAGAGACATGAATAAGTTTGACTTTGACAAAATCATCGATCGTCACAACACTTGCTGTACCAAGTACGACGGCTATGGACACTTTACAAGTGAGTACAAGGAGATCATCCCCATGTGGATCGCCGACATGGACTTTGCGACCCCCGCTCCCATCGGCGATGCCATCCGCAAACGTCTCGAGCACCCGGTCCTAGGGTACGGCATTCCGCCCGAGGAGTACTACACTACTCTGCAAGAGTGGTTTGCCAAGCAGTATGGACTCAAGATCTCCAAAGACGACATCACCTACACCCCCGGAGTCGTAGCCGGCATCTACAAGCTGATCCAATGCTGGACCCGAGAGGGAGACGGGATCACGATCTGCCCACCGGTCTACTACCCCTTTGCAGACGTCATCCGTGGTAGCCGTCGTCGCTTGGTGGAGGCTCCACTGCTCCTCAGAGACGAGCGCTACATGCTGGACTGGGACGCCCTAGACAAGGCTCTGGCCCAATCCAAGGTCCTACTCTGGTGCCACCCACACAACCCCGGAGGACGTGTGTGGACAGCCGAGGAGCTACAGAGAGTGGCCACCATGGCCAAGCAACACGGATGCCTAGTCATCAGCGATGAGATCCACGCTGACCTCACATTCAGAGAATATCGTCACATCCCCTTTCCCTCTGTGTCCGATGATGCCAAGGAGGTGGGTATGTCTCTGATGGCACCGTCCAAGGTATTCAACATGCCGGGCGTGATTGCCTCTCAGCTCTACATCCCCAACGCCCGCCTGCGCGACGTAGTCTTTCCCTACATGATCCAAAACGGACTGGCACATGCCTCCTGCTACACCTACTATGCAGTTATAGCCGCCTACAAGGAGTGTGGAGAGTGGAGCAAAGCCTGCATGCGTTACATAGAAGAAAACGTGGAGCTGGTACAGCGATACATCACCGAGCGCATCCCACGGCTCAAGATGATCCGCCCCGAAGCCTCCTTCCTAATCTTCATCGACTGTAGGGAGCTGGGCTTCAAGACCACAGATGATCTGGCCAACTTTTTTGTGCAAAAGGCCGGCGTAATGCTCAACGATGGATCCACCTTTGGTACCGGAGGAGCATTCTTCATGCGACTGAATGTCGGTACGCCCCGCTCCATCCTGGAGGAGGCGATGCAGAGGATCGAGAAAGCAGTCAACGCACTCTAATCACCGCTCTCACACAAGGAGCGCATCTCACTAAAAACAACACACGAGGGTGTACTCGGCCTAGGCCTGTGGTACGCCCTCGTATAGTTTGTGAAGCGTGCGAAATATCACTATCTTTACGGACGCACCGATGCGCGATCACAAATGACGGCAGCCACCAAACACACCAAGCAGGAGTTGAAGCAACGACTCCGGAGTAGTCTGAGCTACCTCCAAGAGCGTAGTCCGGATCTGTCGTACTCGGACCTCGCTCTACTGATGGAGGTCAATCCGATGACCCTTCGGGCCATATTTGCACCCGCCTCACCCTATATGAGCACAGAGTTGGTCGAGAAGTATGCATCGCTTTTCCCCGAGACTTTTTCCCGAGAATGGTTGCTAAACGGCACAGGGGAGATGTTGCTGGCAGATGCTTGGCGTCCACGTCCTGAGCACGCTTGTCGCTGGCAACGTATCCGCCAAGTGATGGAGCGGGAGGGGCTCGACTATCGGAGCTTGGCCGTCACTATCGGCCTGGATCCCTCCGCCACCCACCGCATCATCCGAGGACTTAGTCGTCCGCAGACCTCTACGCTCCAACAACTCCAAAAGGCGTTTCCGAAATACCGTATGGAGTGGTTGCTACTCGGGAAAGAACCGATCGAGATTGAGCCTCTACCGATCGGGCAAGAGGCAGACACCGATCAGATCATGGCCACTTTGGCCGGCGAGCAATACCCCGAAGCCAATGCCAAGCCCTTTTTGCCCGAAGCAATGATGTCCATCCCGGTGGTCGATGCACCGGCAGTGGCCGGTAGGCTGACAGGGTATGGCGACCCGGTACCGGCAGAGGACCTAAGGATCCTCAACGTACCCGTCGACCGCATACACAGTGGGGAGTACCGTATATTCACCGTATACGGCATATCCATGGACGATGGCACCCTGATGGGGTTGGCCGATGGGGATCAGGTACTGGCGCGCAAGGTCAGCCGGGACTACTGGTGGGAGGGGCTACATATCCACACGTGGCTCTACTTCATATTCGTCACCCGGGACCAAGGGATCATCGTGAAGCGCGTGATCAAGCAGGACTGCGAGCAACGGACCTTCACCCTGCACTCGCTCAACCCCGATTTTGCCGACTTCACGGTACACGAGTCGGATATCTACGCCATCTACAACGTGATCAAAGTGATCGACCGAGAGCTAAAGTGTGGTCTGTAAGCGCATCAAGGCTTACTCGCCACGCACTTTGGGGACGGCACGCTCTGCTGTTTTTTCCGCCTGGACGTACTCCGGTGGCACGGTCAGTGGATTACCGTCACGCACACTGTGGTAGTGCGGCGACAACAGCTCCACGTGACGCTCACGACAGACATCCTGTATGTGTGCTCGGATCTGGGAGTAGATCCCGGCCTGCCTATTGGCCTCCACAGTATAGCCATTGACCGTGTAGACGACATCGTAGTCTCTAAACTCACACTGCAAAACAAAGGGCTTGGGAGCCGGTAGGATATCCGAGCATCGTCCGATCGCCTCCAGCAGTATCTCCTCCACCAAGCGCCACGGAATCTCGAAGCCAAAGCTCGCCTCCACCGACAAGATAAGTCCCTTAGTCTCGACCAACGCACTGTAGTTGATCGTACTGCTGTTGAGCACCTTGGAGTTGGGGATGGTTACCTCCTCATTGGTGATTTGGCGGATCTTGGTCACGAGCATGGACTTCTCCGTGACGTCGCCCACGATGCCATCGATCTTGATCCGATCACCCACCTTGAAGGGTCTCATATAGGTGATCACCACACCTGCGATCATATTGGCAATAGCACTGGAGGAGCCGATAGAGACCAGCAGACCCAAAAAGACCGACACGCCATTGAATGCCTCGGATCCCGCTCCCGGCAAAAAGGGGAAGATCAGTATGATCGCAAAGACGATCAGCAAGGACCGGACAATCACGTAGGTAGGCCGGGCAAAGTCTGGGTGAAAGCCGGGGATCTGGAGCTTGTTTTGCTCAATCTCACTAAAAATATAGCGAACCAGCTTGACCGCATAGCGGATGACTAGGACGATGACAATGATATTGATCAGGTTCGGCAGATAGTGCCACATGGCCAATAGGATATTCTTGACCGGTCGCCACAGTGTGTCGTACAGCTCCGCCGACCACCCTCGAGTAAACGGGAAAAAGCTAAAGAGGGTCGGGACGACAAAGACGAATAGCAGGGCAATGATCAGCCACTGGAGTGCGGTGAGCACCTTGGTGACAAGCATCGCCTCCTGAGCCACGGTGATGAAGGTGTAGTCCTTGTACTTGAGGTCCCTAAACCAGTGGTCACGACCCTCCGCCACCTTTAGCCTCAGCCAGCGGAAGAAAAGGGATATCAGCTTGATCACCACTCCCATTATAGCGATGTAGAGTAGGACGATCGCCACACGCTTGGCGGTGTTTTTCAGTCCATTTTCTTCGGCAGCCTTTAGTAGCGATGCCTGGATGGCTCGACGCACCACCTCGGCATACTCCGGGGCAGTGTAGTCGTAGAGTAGAGCGTCATTGTCGGAGACGGTCATCAGGATCTGATCTCCGTGGAGGATGTCCGTATATCCGTTGGAAAAGTCGAGCGTAAGGCTGTCTGAGTGCGAAAAATCCTGCTCGTACAGTGCCTGCACTCTCCGTGTGACTAGCTTGGCGCGCTCGGCCGCCGAATAGGATCCTATGCGTGTATAGATGAGGGCGATGGTGTCGTTGAGGACCCCATAGATCGGGTAGCCCTGCGTCACATTCTTTAGTGAGTCGAGGTACTGCTTGCGTTCCTGCAGCCCCAGTCGCTCCTTCTCGTGGATCTGCCGTAGCTCCGCCAGGATCTCGGACTTCTCGATATTGTCCACCGTCCGCAGCTCCGCCAGACGTCGCTCCAGTGCGACACGAGCGATCGAGTCGTCGAGGCGCCGGCTATTCATCTCATCCAGACGCCACTGCAGATCCTCCAGCAATCTCCTATTGACACTATCCTCCTGCACGAGGAGGGGAAGCGAGTCGGGGACGACTACCCCGCATCGGCTCTCCGTCGCCCAAACGACACGTCCGGCAACGACCGAGAGCCCAACCAAGAGACCAATCAGATACCGCCTCATCTCACTCATGCCACCACACCTCACGGTGACCCCTCAGAGGATTCGCCCATCGGCCGGCTTGGTGCTCACCAAGCTGTACCCTATGGACAACAACCCCAAGACAATCAAGGGAATACTGAGCAACTGCCCCATATTGAGTGCCATTGACTCCTCAAAAGGCACCTGGGCATTTTTGAGAAACTCGATCAAAAACCTTGCCACAAAGGTCAGAGTCATGAATACCCCAAAGATCAGTCCAATATGCTTTCGGGCACTCGTGCGCCAGTAGAGCCACATGCAGAGCCCAAAAATCGCAAAGTAGCAGAGCCCCTCGTAGATCTGAGTGGGGTGAGACGGAGCCGTAAAGACCGGAGCGGCACCGGCACGCCAGGCAGCAATGTTGTCAATAAAGCGAAACGCCCAAGGGTGATCGGTTGTATGCCCATAGATCTCGTGATTCATGAGGTTGCCCATGCGGATCATACCCGCCACCAACCCGGTCGGCACACACAGACGATCAAACGTCCAAAGCATACTCCTATGGGTCACACGACGAGAGTAAAAGTACACCGCAATAATGATCCCCAGCACACCCCCATGGCTGGCCAGTCCGCCCTCCCAGACCTTGAGAATCTCAACCGGGCGAGCAAGGTAGTACTCCGGCTGATAAAAGAGACAGTGACCCAGCCGAGCACCCACCACGGTGGCAATGACCACGTAGTAAAAAAGAGAGGTCAGCCACTGCTCCGGCAGCTGCTCACGACGCCACATCTTGTCCATGATGGCCGGACCAAGCAACACCAAGCCCACAGCGAAAAAAACGCCATACCATCCGATGGTGATCCCCTTGAAGTCCAATAGGATGGGATCCACTGTCCAGGTCACAACATTCAACATATACGACAGATCTAATAATGACTATTCCAACGTAGGATAGCTGACAGCCCCCTACCCTACAAAGGTAGAAAGAATATTCGGAATGCTCGGAAACAGTAGACAAATATCTCTCCCCTTCCCCCGACAGATCAGGGGATAGTCCTTGGCGAGATCGAAAAACTGATCAACAAAATCCGGAACTTTCCTCCAACCAAAAGCCTCTCCCTAAAAACAAAAAAGGCGATTTTTGGAGTCAAAAAACGCCCCTTTCTGGAGACGCTGACAATCAAATACTTACAAGGCACGTCGAGTTTCACGGATAGAAGCGATCGGTTTCACGGATAGAAGCAAAACTTTTCACGGATAGAAGAAATCGCTTAGACGGATAGAAGGAAAAAGTGTGTGAGGGAGTAACTCTAATAATTCGCGGTGTATATCCGCAAAAAAACACGGTGGGTATGTCCTTGTCGTGCGGGATGGAGTGGCGGACGATGTCCGTTTGGTGCTGTAGCTGTAGCTCACACGTGGATGATTTTGCCTCCGGATAGCCACACACTCGGTGCCCACTACTCTAGTAGAGGTAGAGGAGGAGAGAAAATAGCGAGAGCGTTGAATAATTGAGTGCAAATACCGAGATTTATATCTAAGTTTGTGGTAGAAAAAAGTAGTATCCCTTTTCTCCAAATATATCATGAACTGCGACAGACTATACCTTCGGGGGCTCGGCACAGCGCTGATCACTCCGTTTCACGAAGACAAGTCGGTGGACTATCCAGCCCTCGAGGCCCTGGTAGAGCGCCAACTCGAGGCCGGGGTGGACTTTTTGGTACCACTGGGCACAACTGCGGAGACACCTACGCTCAGCACCGCCGAGCAAGATGAGATCATCCGGACTGTGGTGAGGGTAAACGCCGGTCGCGTACCGATCGTGGTGGGGATCTGCCACAACGGCACCATCCGTGCCATCGAGCGACTGCAGACAATGCCTTGTGAGGGGGTGGATGCGGCCCTCGTCGTATGCCCCTACTACAACAAACCCTCTCAAGAGGGGCTGTACCGGCACTTCCGTGAAATCTCGGAGGCCTCTCCGCTGCCCATCGTGCTCTACAACGTCCCGGCACGCACCTCTGTCAACATGTTGCCGGACACGACGCTGAGGCTGGCCAACGACTGCCCCAACATCATCGGGATAAAGGAGGCCAGCGGTATCGTCTCCCAGATCGACCTGATCGTGAAGCGCCGTCCGAAGGGGTTCTTTGTCCTCAGCGGAGATGACACCATTACCTTCCCGCTCATGTCGATGGGAGCGGATGGGGTGATCTCCGTACTCGGAAACGCCTACCCCACCCTATTTGGTCAAATGGTACACCTGATAGGGGAGGAGCACTATAGAGACGCACTGCGTCTCCACCACCTCTTCAAGGAGCTATACCCTCTCCTCTTTGTGGATGGCAATCCGGTAGGAATCAAGGGCACACTCGCTGAGCTGGGGGTAATGCCGGACGTACTCCGCCTGCCACTGGTGCCGATGCAAGCAACCAATAAGGAGCGACTGCGCAAGGTATTGGACGAAATCAACCACAGCGACTTCTGCCAAGGAGGTGTGAGGTAATGTCCCGACCGACCGAATGCCAACCTGCAAAAACACAACACAATACGATATGAACACGAACGACAAACTATTGACCAAACTACGGCTCGTGGTCATGAACTTCCTGGAGTACGCCGTCTGGGGTGCGTGGCTGATCTCTCTCGGAGCCTACCTAGGCAGTGACACCCTACAGTTTACCCCAATACAGATCGGTAGCTTCTTTGCGACGATGGGGATCGCCAGCCTTTTTACGCCGGCACTCTTTGGCATCATTGCCGACAAGTGGATCCATGAGGTACGCCTGACCAGCCTGTGTCACCTACTGGCCGGACTCTCCATGATCCTGGCGGCACAGCAGACTACATACGAGGCACTCTATGGCTGTATCCTGCTGAGTGTCTGCTTCTATATGCCGACACTTGGCCTCACCAACTCGGTCGCCTACACCATCCTGGGTCAAAGTGGACTGGACACGGTGCGCCACTTTCCACCCATCCGGGTTTTTGGGACGATTGGCTTCATCATCGCCATGATCTTTGTGGACATGATGGGGTACAAGGGTGGTCCTGAGCAGCTGTACGTATCGGCAGGCCTGTCGTTTGCCCTGGCACTGTACATGTTCACGTTCCCCGCAACTGCCAAGGCCGGAGTAGCCTCTACCGGCAAAAAGAGCCTCAAGGAACGTCTCGGGCTGGAGGCCTTTGGGCTCTTCAAGGATCGGCAGATGGCCATTTTCTTTTTGTTTTGCATGGGACTCGGTATCTGCCTACAGATCACTAACGGCTTTGCCAACGACTACCTGACCAACCACTTTGGGAACGACCCGCAGTATGCCCATACTTTTGGGGTCCAATACTCCGGCACCCTCATATCGCTCAGCCAAATATCCGAGGCTGTCTGCATCCTATTGATCCCCTTTTTCCTCAAACGGTACGGGATCAAGGTGGTCATGCTCATCAGTTTTGTCGCTTGGGTGTTGCGCTTTGGTTTTTTGGGGCTGGGCAACCCGGGCGACGGGGTCTGGCTGCTGCTCCTCTCTATGCTGGTTTATGGAGTTGCCTTTGACTTTTTCAACATCTCCGGCTCACTCTACGTGGACAAGCAAGTCGAGCCACGACTACGGAGCTCGGCACAGGGGCTTTTCCTGATGATGACCAATGGCTTTGGCTCCTTCATCGGCTCCTATGCCGCCGGGTACATCGTCCGGTATTTTGGCTATCCAAATGCTTGGTTTGTTTTTGCCGGCTACGCACTGGTGATCACCCTTCTTTTTTACCTCCTTTTTGACAATGCAAGCTCTCGACGCACTGCCCAACAAACTCTCTGAGCTGATACGGGAGCGGCACAGCGTCCGCTCATTTGACCCCACTCGAGCTATCCCCGAGGAGACACTGCGGACTATCCTTGAGGCCGGACGGCTGGCCCCCTCTGCCAAAAATGCTCAGCCATGGCACTTTTTCGCCCTCAAAAGTGAGGAAGCACGCCAAAAGATCTACTCCTGCTACAAGCCGGAGTGGCTACGCAACGCATCGGAGCTCATCCTCGTGGTCGGTGAAGATGCCGAGGCCTGGAGATTCAAGGACGGGCAGGACACCGCACTCCTGATCGACTCGGCTATCGCCACAGCCTACATGCAGCTCCAAGCTTGGGAGCTAGGGGTGGGCAGTGTCTGGATTTGTGCCTTTGATCGCCCGAGATGTGCGGAGCTTTTTGGCCTCGAGATGGGCAAGCAGACCCCCATATCCATACTGGCACTGGGCTACGCTACAGCGGATACGGTCCCGGGGCCAAAGGTCCGGAAGCCGATAGATGAAGTCCTGACGACACTCTGAGGGGAGAGGAGACTGTACACACAAGATATTATTCAAAAAAAAACAGTTGTAAACATCATGAGAATCAATAACGACGCACTAGTAAAACTCCAATACAAGCTCTACTGTGGAAGCGGCACGGATGACGAAGACTTTGTGGAAGAAACAACCGAAGAGGCACCACTGGAATTCATCTTTGGAGCCGGCCTAATGTTGCCGGCATTTGAGGCGCAACTGGTAGGAAAGAGTGCCGGTGAGGCGTTCGACTTCACACTGGCTCCGCAGGACGCCTACGGTCCTCGCCGCGATGATCTACTGGTCACGCTGGACAAAAACGTGTTTTTTGTGGATGGAGCTTTTGACGACGAACTGGTCGTAGAGGACGCTTGGATCCCCATGATCACAGCCGATGGACAAAAGCTGGAGGGAAGGGTCGTGAAGGTGAATGAGCACAATGTGGAGATGGACTTCAACCACGACCTGGCGGGTGAGGCACTCCACTTCATAGGGCACGTCGCCGAGGTGAGCAAGCCCACCGAAGCAGACTACAAGCGACTGATCCCCCACCACGAAGGATGTTGCTGCCACGATCATGAGCATGAGCATGAGCACAATCATGATCAGCACTGCCATGACCACAAGTGTGGCTGTGGATGCGACCATCACAAGTAACCTTTTAGGACCCAAAACACCATGACAGCCAACCAACCAATAAAGACGCAAACCGAAAACTCGCACAATGAACCCTGTACAAACGGGCATCATGAGCACCACAACGAACACAAGCACAAGCATCATGAGCACGGACATGAGCACGGACATGAACATGAACATGAACATGAACATGGACATGAACATGAACATGAACATGGTGAATCGACACATACCGTGCGGAGGATGGCACTATCCCTCATACTCATGGCTGTCTGCATTGTGCTGGACATGCAGGGTATATGGGCCGACGATTCATGGATACGGTTGGCCGGGTACCTACTTTCGTTTTTGCCGGTCGGACTGCCGGTGCTGGTCGAAGCCGTCGAGATCACACGAGGAGACACCTTTTTCAACGAGTGTACCCTGATGTTCATAGCCGGCATGGGGGCCTTTTATATTAGAGACTACAAGGAGGCCGTAATGCTGATGTGCTTGTACGCACTGGGAGAGATCTTTGAGGGCAAAGCCGTTGAGAGTACACGCAAGAGTATCACCTCGCTGATCGACAGCCGGTCCGACACCATCCGTGTATGGACAGGGACGGACTACAAGGAGATGAAGACCGAAGAGGTGCCGGTGGGCTCCATTGTTTTGGTTCAGACCGGTGACATCGTGCCTCTGGATGGCAAACTACTTGGCGATCAACCTCACGAGCTAGACCTCTCGGCACTTACCGGTGAGAGCATGCCCGTGACCAAAAACGTAGGCGATGAGATCCTGGCCGGCAGTGTCAGCCGAATGGGAGCCTTCCGAATAGAGGTCACCAAACCCTATGGCGAGAGTACCCTGTCGCGCATCATGAAAATGAGCGAAGAGGCAGCACAAGAAAAGCCCAAAACCGAACTATTCATACGTCGCTTTGCCCGAGTTTATACTCCGATTGTGTTTAGCCTGGCACTCCTCATCATAGCTATCCCCTACCTATTTCAGGGAGCGGCATACGACTTTGACCAACAGCTGTACAGAGGTCTGGTCTTTTTGGTCACCTCCTGCCCGTGCGCCCTGGTGATCAGTGTACCTCTCAGCTACTTTAGTGGTCTGGGAGCCGCCTCTCGCAACGGCTTGCTATTCAAAGGCGCCATCTACCTCGAAGCTCTGCGCCGAATCACCGGTGTCATTTTCGACAAGACCGGCACCCTCACCGAGGGGACCTTTGAGCACGTAGAGCTCTCAGTATGCGGCACAAACGACCACGACGACACCGCACGACTGGTCAAGAGCATGGAGCAACACAGCAACCACCCCGTAGCACAAGCTGTCGTCAAGAGCTTGGCACAGGCCTCCACGGTTGAGCTCCGTGACCTGCAAGAGCTGGCCGGACGTGGAATGGTCGCCAAGTACGGTGATGAGACGCTCTGCCTAGGCAACCTAACCCTGATGGAAGAAAACGGTATACCCATCCCGGACCTTACCTCATACCCCGGAAAGACCGTCCTCTACTTTAGTCGATCCGGTCAGCTTGCCGCCACGATCACCCTTTCCGATGCCATCAAGCCTACCAGCCATGCCACTGTCACGGAGCTGCACAAGCGCGGCATCAAGCCCATCGTAATGCTGTCCGGAGACAAGGAGGATGTAGCGACCCATGTGGCAAAGGAGCTCGGGCTGGACGAAGCCAAAGGTGGACTACTCCCCCATGACAAAGTGCGCGAAGCCCGTGCCATCATGCAAGAGCACACCGTGGCATATGTCGGTGATGGACTAAATGACGCACCGGTGATGAACATGGCCCCGGTCGGGATAGCCATGGGAGGGCTCGGTAGCGATGCAACCATAGAGGCCGCCGACATAGTGATCCAAGGCGATGATCCCTACGCACTGGTCAATGCGCTGGACATTGCCAAAAAGACCAATACGATCGTGATCGAAAACATCGTCTTTTCGCTCAGTTTCAAGGTCGTCGTCATGGTACTGGCCACCATCGGCTATGCCAGCCTCACTTTGGCGATTATCGCAGACGTCGGTGTGACACTGCTGGCGGTATTCAATGCGGCTAGGATCTTACGATTCAGAGGGACTCAACCGGAGCTCCAAAAATAAAAGTAGGCGGATTGATGATGTACAGATGCTCCGACGCCCTGGTGATGGCGGTGTAGAGCCAGCGACAAAACGACAGATCGATCATCTCCGGTGTCAAGTACCCAAAGCTCAGGTAAACATGCTTCCACTGTCCACCCTGAGCCTTGTGTACGGTCATAGCGTAGCCATACTTGATCTGGAGGGCATTGAGGTAAGGGTCCTTCCGTAGCTTCCGAAAGAGAGACTGCCGAGAGGTACACTCTGGATAGTCCTTCGAGACAGCGTCAAATAGCTCTTGACGCCGCTCCGGGGTCAGCGAGGCAGTACCGGAGTAGAGGCTGTCCAGCATCACCTTACCCTCCACTATGCCCCCCTCCGAGTCCTCCAGCTCTACGTCACGAAACGTAAAGCCATACAGCTTTTTCTCACCACGGCTCCTAATGACTCGCAGGAGCTCCCCATTGGCCACGAAGCCACTGATCGGCTTCCCGTCCGCATCGGTTGGCACGTGTAGGTAGTTGTTGCGCACTACCATTACCTGCTCACCGGGCAAGACCTCCTCGTCATAGTAGAGCGTTCGATGCCGTATTCCTCGATTGAACTCCTCTGCATCCCTATTGGAGCGCGTCACCACCACCGTCTCTTCCTCCCCCACTTTGGCAAAAGAGTCCTCCACATACTCCGGCAGGTCCCGACCGTTGATGATGGTGATCTCGCCACCCTCTCTCGGCATACTCAGTAGGGGCTCCGTCCAAGGGTGGTGATTGGCGAGATTGAGGATCACGGTGCGCAGCTCATAGCTAGTCAGGACGATATCTCCGGCCGACTCCTGGCGGACGATATCCGTCAGTGCACCCGAAAAAACCGGGTACCCATACCCCCCCAGATAAGCTTCGTTCAACGCAGGACTGAGCTCCGTCCCTATAGGTGGCAGCTGGGCATCATCACCCACAAAAAGGACCTTGGAGCTTGGGGTGTTGCAGCAGTACTCCAGCAAATCATCTAGCAGACAGCCCGACCCAAAAGTAGTCGGCCCATCCGGGACATTACTGATCATCGATGCCTCATCCACGACGTAGAGGATCCCCTCTCGCTCCTTATTGTAGCCCAGCTCATACATCGACTCCATCCCCCCCACCACACGCTCCCGATATATGGCTCGGTGGATCGTACTCGCCGGCAGACCGCAGTAGGCTTGTAGCACCTTTGCCGCCCTACCGGTAGGGGCCAGCAGACACACCTTCACCCCACTTGTCGCCACCATCCGTGCAAAAGCCCCCACCAGCGTACTCTTTCCCGTACCGGCATAGCCACGCAGCACGAAAAAAGCATGTGGCGCACTGTAGCCCAAAAACTCCTCCAGCTGCGCCATCACTCGAAACTGCGACTCGGTAGGCGTAAAAGGGAAATAGTTGAGGATTTTTTGCTCAATTGGCATTTTTATCTTACCTTAGCAGTGATTTTGGATGTCCAAAGATACGTAGTTTGGCCAAAGTTTACTAACTTTGTAGCAACGGTGGACCAAGATACCACATTTTGGTCTGCTCACCTGATTTGAAAGCATAAAATAACAAGTATAATCCCCGTATGAAGAATGTTTTAAAGATTGTTTTGGTCCTCGTCATTATTGGACTTGGGTATGCGTGCATCGCCAGCATTCGTGGATCGATCTCCTTTGCCCGCACAAAAGAAGCCCGTGACGCCGAGATCATTCAGGCGCTGATGGACGTACGTACCGCCCAGATAGCGTACAAGCAGGAGTACCTGGTACACACTCCCTCGATCGACACTCTCCGTGATTGGCTTGCCAACGGTAAGGTCAAGACAGTCCGCAAGCAGTTGGAGCTGACCGAGAAGCAACTCGAGGACGGCATGACCGAAAAGGAGGCTGTCAACATCGTCAAAAAAGCCGAGGCTACCGGCAAGTGGAAAGAAGCCGAGGAAAAGGGACTCTCTCGTATCGAAAACGGGGTGCGTGTCTCATTCCGTCGCGACACGCTTGAGGCCAACCCTGCCGAGACCCTCTTCCCAAAAGGCTATGACCTCAGCAAGTTTGGCTACGTACCCACGCTGAGTGGGGTGGAGTTCCAGATGGATACCGCGAGTGTCATCACCGGATCCGGCTACGACATCAAGGTGTTTGAGGCCAAAGTACCCTACACCGCCTACCTCGGTGACCTCGACAAGCGTGAGCTGGGCAACCTGATCGACAAGCAAGAGCAACTGGGACGCTACCCCGGACTCAAGGTGGGCTCCCTGACCGAAGTCAACAACTACGCAGGCAACTGGGAGTAAGCACTCTCCCGATGGGGATACACCCCCAAAAACAGACCTAGGCACCACCTCTGCACGCCCCTTCGGGGACGAAGCACGGGTGGTGCTTTTTTTACCACTTCGCCATCCCCCTCTCTTGACCGACATGTCCAACGCGCATCCAGCCCCAAGTCGAGCACACGTCCTCTTCACCAACGACAAGATCTATCTCGCCGTGGAGGATGTGACCGATGGGCACCTAGTGTCCTCTCTCTGCATCGACACCGACGGCACGCCACAGTCCGTATCCACCCATTTTTTTGAGCGGCCGGAGCTGTCGCAACCCTACACCGACACCACTCTGTACATAGACTACGGAGGCAAGTACTGCATCGTGCCACAGAGTTTTTTGGGCCAGGGGATTCCCTCCTCCGTTTGGCTGGGCGACAAAGACGAGGAGACCCACGTCCTAAAGAGTCTGCTTCCCGATCAGCAGTATGGCATCATCTACTCCATTCCGCGCATGATCCATGAGTTTTGCGAGCGTTCCTTTTCGCTCCAGACCTACCGACACCCTATAGCCCCACTGCTCTCCTGCGTAGCCACCCATAGCCGACGCAACCCACAGCCCACACTTGTGGCAGTCCTCCACTCCACGACCATAGACCTCATCCACTACCGAGATGATCGGCTGGAGCTCGCCAATCGCTACCGCATCCAAAACGAAGTCGACGCACTCTACTACATATCTGCAGCCTGGAGACACTTTGGACTCATAGGGGCATCGGATCACCTCGCACTCTTTGGCGAAAATCTCGATATGCTCAAGAGTCTCAGAGATCTACTCACCGACTCCATCGCACACCTCACGCTCAACGACTACGCCGCACTGGGTGCCAAACGACCGGCTCTACCACCGGAGCTACCCCCACTCCTACAGTTCAGACTAATATGCGCATAATCGCAGGAAAGTACGGCAAGCTACGCTTCCAAGTCCCCAAAAACTTCAAGGCTCGACCCACCACGGATCTCGCCAAGGAAGCCCTCTTCAATATTCTGGACAACCAAGTGGACTGGAGCGACTGCGACTGCTTGGACCTCTTTGCCGGGACAGGGAGCATTGGGCTGGAGATGCTGTCTCGTGGAGCAAAAAGTGTCCTCGCCATCGAGAAAGACCGCCAACACTGGGCATTCATCAAAAAAGTAGCCACCACCCTCCAAGACCCCGCCTACAAAGTCACGCAGATGGATGCGATGAAGTGGCTCAAAAGCAACGGACATACGGACAAATACGACCTCATATTTGCCGACCCACCCTACGCCATGACCACAGAGCTGACCCTCCTACCCGGACTGATCCTCACCTCAGGGCTACTGAGCGAAAAGGGCCTGCTGGTGGTCGAGCACCCCAAAACGGTTGACCTAAGCAAGGCAACCGGATTCTTAGAGCTGCGCCACTACGGTGCCGTTCACTTTTCATTTTTCACCAATCAAACAAACTAAATCAACTATGGCAGAACTAATAGGATCACTCATCATCGGACTAATAGCCGGACTGATAGCCTCCGCAATCATGCCGGGCGGAGCCAAAGGTTGTCTATGGAATACTCTACTGGGACTGGTTGGCAGTGCAGTTGGAGGCTGGGCCTTTGGGCTCATCGGACTCGAGTCCAACGGCGGAGTGTGGGGACGACTGACTGTGGCAACGGTCGGTGCCGTCATCCTCATCGCTATCTACAACGCACTCTCCGGCAAAAAACACTGAGCACACGCTCATTTACTTGCGAGGGAGTGTCCAGTTCCCTCCACTGACCCAAGGGAGAGTCTGTTGTCACACGAGTAGCGACCGGTTTGTCGCTACTCATGCAAGTTCTCAGCACACTTAGTACAAATGTGCAAGAGGGGTCTCACCTACCCTATTCTCAAGCAAAAAGAGACCCATCGGGTGTCCAAAAAGCACGCTACGCCAAGACCTGTTTTTGGGCACATCCCGGATCAATATTTTTTTCTATCCGTCTAAGCGATCGCTTCTATCCGTGAAAAGGTTTGCTCCTATCCGTGAAAACTTTCGCTTCTATCCGTGAAACTCGAGGTCCGCTATAACTATTTGATTATCAACGCCACCAAAAGGTGGCTTTTTTGGCCCCCAAAATGCCTCTTTTTGCGCTTTTTTTGGGGGGCTCTCGAGGTGGAAAAATGGACGGAAAGTTGCCACACCTTTTTACAACCGCGGAGATGAGTGGGGGGAGGGGTACTCAACAACCGCTTTTGGGGCTGAGGAGCTCACCGATAGGACTACCCGGTGCGGGGCGGAAGTCGAGCTCCCAAGCACCACAGCCCGCCCCGATACGTACCTCCTCCGACACCCGAAGTGGTGGGACGGCCAAGATTTTCCCGGAATGGCTCACCAGTACAGGGCAGTAGGGGCGATAGTAGGGGGGGATGCCTTGCTCCTTGAGGTACTCAAAGACATTTTTGCGCCCCTGCTTCATGCCGAGTGGCCGAAAGTGGTCCTCCGGTTGGGCACTGCGTAGCAATAGGGTCTCGGGGGCATAGGCATCTGAGATCCGTAGTCGCCCCTCTCGGACCACGCTCACTGTGCCGACCCCGGGGAGGTCAACCTCTCGCTCCGAAAGAGGACGCTCGTACAATTGCTGGGGCTGACAGATGTAGGCTCTCCGTCTGAACCTCTCGAGTAAAAAGTGCCCCTGAAACCTTGCACCACTCTCGTCCGGTGAGGAGATGAGTTGGTCGATCTGACGTCTCGAGAAGCCATGGGGGCTCAGGAGGCGGTAGAGGTAGAGCCCGGCGTGGGGAGGCAGATCGTTGAGGGCTATGCTGTGTGTCTTGGGATCGAGATAGCGGTCTCGGAAGTCCAGTACAGCGTCGCTGATGACCGCTTGCTCCTCGGCATAGATCTCTCGACTGCGGAGGAGACTTTTTCGGAAGGCGGGATTTAGCTTCTCAAAGGCTCGGATCAGATCATGTCGGATGTAGTTGCGCTTGATGCGTGTGTCGGAGTTGGTGGAGTCCTCTACGTAGGGGAGGTTATGGCGGTGCAGGTAGTCGAGGATCTCGGCTCGTGTGGTGGTGAGGAGTGGCCGCCAGATGTACCCGTTGTACTCCTGCATGCCGATGAGGCCCTCACCTCCGGTTCCACGTGCGAGGTTGAGCAATATCGTCTCGACCTGGTCATCAGCGTGGTGTGCGACAGCTATATATGCAGCTCTGTAGTGCTCTCGCAGTCGCTCCAGCCAGCGGTAGCGGATCTCTCGTGCGGCCATCTCTATAGATAGGTGCTCTCGCTCGGCATAGCGGATGGTGTCCTCGTGGTAGACCTCCAGCTGGACCGTGGGATAGCGATCGGCTATCAGCTCTCGGACGAAGGCTTCGTCTCGATCACTCTCACTGCCTCTGAGGTGAAAATTGACATGTGCGGCAATGACTGAGTAGCCCTGCCGGCACAGTCTGTCGAGGAGGGCCACAGAGTCTGCCCCGCCACTGAGTCCGAGTATGATTCTGTCGTTTTTGTCGGGTTGGGAAAGTGCCATAGGTTCAAAAAAAAAGACGACGGAGTACCAGCCAATTTAGGCGGTCCTTCCGTCGTCCTTATTACTCATCGATACAATACCCAATACCCAATTCCCAATCCCCACTTCATGGTCCACGGTGGACCTAGGGTATGGGGTGGGCGGGGAGTGTCAGTCTGCTTTTACCTCCTGACGGACCTCCTCAGCGAGCTCCGGATCTACCAGCACCCGACCACAGTACTCACATACGATGATCTTTTTGTGTGCTTGTACATCGAGCATCCTTTGGGGCGGTATCTTGTTGAAGCACCCCATGCAGGCGTCACGGTCAATGGACACGACGGCGAGTCCGTTTCGGGAGCTTTTTCGGGTCCGGTTGAATGCGGCGAGCAGTCGCTCATCAATGAGGGCCTCCAGGTCACGTGCCTCCAGTCGGAGTCGCTCCTCGTCCTGCTTGGTCTCGGAGATGATCTGATCGAGCTCCTCGTGCTTGTGCTCGAGGTCTTTTTGACGCTCTGCCGTCTCTTCGGCAAGGGTCTTCATCTCTTCTTGGATATTGGCGATGCGCTCCTTGTTGGTGGCAGTGCTCTTTTCGTACCCCTCTATTTGCAGGTGCTGAAACTCTACTTCCTTGGTCAGGAGGTCGTACTCACGATTGTTTCGCACGGAGTTGAGTTGCTCGGAAAATCGCTCAATCGCTTGCTGGGCGACACGTGCGTCCTCTTCGTTTTGCTTATTTTTAGCCTCGAGACGCTTGATCTCCTCCTCGTACTTGGTGTAGCGAGTATGCCGTCCCTCCAGCTCATCCTCTAGCTCCTGCACCTCTAGTGGCAGCTCGCCACGGATAGTGCGGATACGGTCGATCTGAGATGCTACAGTCTGGAGTTTGTAGAGGGCCTTGAGGCGCTCTTCTACGCTTACCTCTCTAGGTGTCTCTTCTTTTTTCTTAGCCATATGTCACTTGACGTAATGAATGGGGTTTTCACAGGAGTTTGCCTTGTGAAGCACAAAGGTACCTTTTTTCTCCGACAAAATGTCGGTCAGGAGCTGTACGGAGAGTTGCTCGCTCTCGTAGTGGCCGATTGTCGCAAGTGTCACCAAGTCCTGTGCATCCCAAAAGTCGTTGTACTTGGCCTCTCCGGTGATGAATAGATCAGCTCCCTGTCCGGCTGCTTCGCGGATCAGGAAGGCTCCGGAGCCACCACAATAGGCCACTTTCTGGATAGGATCTCTGAGGATCTTGCTGTGTGCGACATTCCGGATGGGTTGCCAGGATTTGAGGCGCTCCATGAACTCTCCAAAGGGAATCGGGGTGGGCAAAGTGCCGATGATGCCGGCACCAATGAGCGGATCCCGATAGCGAAGTGGGTAGAGGTCGACTGCCGGCTCCTCGTAGGGGTGTGTGGCAGCGATGACCTCTCGGGCAAGTGTCAGCTGATCCCGGCGTAGAAGTATGGAGACCATCTCCTCGCGCTCGGCATGCCACTCGTGGGGCTTGCCCACATGAGGATGCGCCTGCTCTCCGGGGCAGAAGCGCCCCACCCCATCGGTACTAAAGGAGCACCCCGTGTAGTCGCCCTGCTGCCCCAGCTGTGCGTCCCGAAAGGCGGTCCGCAAGCGGTCTGCATCACCTACCGGCAGGTAGGTGGTGAGCTTGTAGTGGTAGTCCGAGAGTGGCAAGAGTGCTCGGCAGGACTGCAGCCCCATTTTGTGCGCCCAATAGTGGTTGAGCCCGATAGGGGAGTTGTCGAGGTTGGTATGTGCGGCATAGAGGACTAGATCGTGCTTGAGCGCATAGGCGACACACCGCTCGACATAGCTCCGTGGGGTGATCTTTTTGAGCGCATGAAAGAGGATCGGATGGTGCGTGATCACAAGGTTTGCGCCCACACTGAGTGCCTCTTTCAGCACCGCCTCGGAGACATCCACCGCCACCAGTACCCCGGTCAGCTCTTGATCGGTGTCACCGACTTGGAGTCCGGAGTTGTCGTACCCTTCTTGGAGGAGAGGGGGGACTTTGGACTCAAAGAAACGAAGTAATTCGCTGACTTTCATGCTCACTGTGCGTTGTTGCTTTTGACTTGTCGCAGTAGCTCGTCGACAGCCGCTTTGAGCTGAGCATCGTAGTTTTGGAGATTTTGCTCCGGAGTATTGTAGACCTCGATATCGGGGTGCAGAGTGGTGTTTTCCAAGGTATTGCCCCTGAGATCCTTGACCGTCACTTGTGGGACACCAAAGACCAGCGAGGGATCCACCTGTGTCTCCCACCACACGGCGGTCATGGTTCCGGCTACGGGTGCCCCCACCAGCTTGCCGATCCCCAGCTCCTTGTAGGTCCAGGGGCTACCGTGAGCATCGGAGTAGTTTCCCTCGGAGATGAGCATGACAGATGGCTTGTGCCACTGCATGAAAGGCTCACTGCCAATGTACTGTCCGCGTGGCACAAATCGAGCATACTCTCGGCCACTGAGCAGGATAGCCAGGTCGTTGTGCAACCACCCGCCACCATTGAAGCGGGTATCCACGACGACAGCATCGCAATTGCGATACTTACCCAGCAGATCCCTAAAGACCGTCCGGTAGGAGCGGGAGTCCATGTCCTGCACGTGGACATAGGCAATACGACCGCCACTCCACTCACGCACCATCTCGGCACGCTGTGCGATCCATCGCTCGTAGAGTAGCTCTCCCTCCTCAGCAAGGGAGATGGACCTCACGGACTCCTCCACCACCTTGCCATCGGTGTCTCGCATCGTCAGCCGGAGTCGCTCGTCGGCATGGCCGTTGAGGTAATACTCGATAGGCTTGTCCGGGGTAATCTCCCGATCGTTGACCTTGAGGATCACCACGCCGGGCTTGGCTATGCTCTGCGCACGATCCATAGGGCCGGCAGTCATCACCTCCAAGATCCGCACACCGGGACCACTGTACTCATCATCATAGAAGAGTCCGAGGCTACCGGTCGGACGCTCGGCCGACTTTCTGTACCTGGCTCCGGTATGAGAGGCATTGAGTTCGCCGAGTAGCTCACTGAGTAAGTCGGCAAAGTCGTAGTTATTCGACACCTCGGGGAGGAACGAAGCATAGTTTTTGGCATAGCCCTCCCAGTCCACTCCGTGGAGGTTTTCGTCATAAAACTTATTCGCCACTTGCTTGACGACATGGTCGTAGATGTATGCCCGCTCCTCGGGGCGATTATTCTCCACCTCAGCGGCGCAGGTGATAGGTGTCACGGAGTTGCCCTCAATCTTTTTTGCGCCATTGTAGCTCATGAGGTAGAGTGTTTTGTCGTCCTTGCCCAGCTTGAGCGTACCCATACCGGTATTAGGGACGAGCAACTCTGTATCCCCCTTGACGAGGTCGAGTGCGTAGAGGCTGGTCACGCCATCAAAAAGGGCAAGATAGTAGAGTTTTTCGCCTTTTTTGTCCATGGCAAATCCGCCTTGATACCCGGTCGTACGCGTCACGGGCTGAGTGCGATATATGCGATTTTTTAGCTCAAAAGTAAGCGGTTTGACCTGGTCCTCCGTCTTATCATCACCGGACTTAGCCTCATCCTCACCCTTGTCTGCCAGCAGGATCTCACGCTCCTCAGCATCAAGGTTGTATTGGTCGTAAGCTTCTTGATCTAGGAACATCAAAAAGATGTCCGACTGTGATCCCCAGCTGCCATGGCTACGATAGCCCCGACGATCGGAGTAAAAAGCCACCGCTTTTCCGCCCAGGACGAAGTCGGCTCCGCTATCCGAATACCCGCTTTCTGTCAGGTTGATGATCTCGCCGGACCCATCAGCCTTGACCAGTGCGACGTCGGTGTTGTTCCATCCACCTACGCCAATGTAGTTGGAGAGGAGCCATCTTGAGTCCGGGCTCCAGGCGAAGTGCTGGTCGCCATCCGAGTAGGAGTAGTTGAATACCTTGTTCATCACCTCATACTCTGTTCCCTTCTCCAAGTCCAGGACATAGAGTGCCGTCCTATCGCGCAAAAAGGCGATTTTCTTGCCATCCGGGCTGAAGACAGGTTGCTGAGAGGGTGCGACATCATTGGTCAGCTGACGCTCTTTCAGTTCGGTCGCGTAGGTAAAGAGTTTCTCGTCCTTCCGCACCAATTCGGTCATATACAAGTTCCAGCTGCCATCTCTTTCAGCGGCATAGACCAGCCGGCGTCCATCGGGAGCGAAGGAGACATCACGCTCCTGACTGGGAGTATTGGTGATCCTGCGAGTGGTATTGTACTCAATACTGGTCACAAAGACCTCCCCACGTACGACAAAGGCCATCTCCTGCTCGTTGGGTGAGATGTCCGCTGACCCAAATCCGCCCGTGTATGTCTGGTACTCCACCGGTGCTGTGTTGTAGTCAGCCACTATCTGTACGGGTACTTGTCGAGGGGTACCGCCCTGTGGGAGGTAGTAGATCTTGCCATTCCACGAAAAGGTGGCATTGCCCATCCTATCCACGCTCAGCGAACGCACCGGGTGCTTCTTGAAGTGAGTCAGTTGCTCTACCGGACCACCCTCCGCAGCGGCACGGTAGACATTGAAAGTCCCATCCTGCTCGCTGGTGTACAAAAAGGACGTCTGCCCCGGCAGCCATACCGCATTACGGTCCTCTCCCTTGAAGGTAGTCACCTTTCGGTACGATCCGCCCCCATCGCCCGGGGTCCACATCCATATATCACGTGCGATCGGAGAAGTATGGTGCTTCCGATAAGGATCCTCGTACCCTTTCACGTCCGTGAAGAGTATTCGCCCATCCTGTCCAAGCGAGGGCTCCTGCATCGTGACGGCAGAAAAGATACGCGGACGTCCGCCCTCTACCGACTGCACATACAGTTGCTCAAACGAGCCGTACGGGAAGATCCCCATATTGGCAGCCGGTCGGATATTGGCCGTATAGAGCAGGTGATCGTTGTCATAAAAAGCCACCGGCACCTGGTTCTTGCTATTGACATAGCTGATCCGTCGTGCCTCTCCTCCCTCTCGGGCGGTGACATATACGTTGAAGTTGCAGCCGTCTCGGTCCGAGGCAAAAGCAATCTTGGAGCCATCCGGACTCCAGATGGGGGCCTTTTCATAGGCACGGTTGGAGGTTATCTGGGTAGCCTTTCCGCCGGCCACAGGCACCGTGTAGATATCCCCACGGTAAGAAAAGGCAATGTCACGGCCATCCGGACTGATCGCAGGATACCTGAGCCAAGAGGGCTCAGACTGCCGAGCCGATGCCGATACCAGCGAAAAGAGAGCAAGTACAGCTAGAGAGATCAAACGCTTCATAAATACAAAAAAACTACTAAAGGTATTGATTAGTTGATGATTAAGTCTATATATACCGGGAAATGGTCCGAAAATCCACCTCCGCTGTAGTGCGTTCCGCGAAAAGAACGCTTGGGCCGTCCCTCCAAGCTCATGTACTCGGGGCTAAAGACCCGCTGTCCGATCGTGTCCACATGCAACCTCTGTCGACCATCCAGCAAAGCACCCGACACCATGATCTGGTCTGGCAACCAAGCTCCTTGCTCAAAGTAGTGGGAGCCCACTCCCTCCTCCTCGAGTGGCAACGCCAGGTTGTACAGCCGATCGTTCCGATAGTCTCCGTGGGCCTCTTTGGCCGAAAAAGTCCGGAGCGAATCCAGCACAGCTCTGTCACCGGGGGTATCATTGAAGTCTCCCATCACCACTATTCTGGGGGTCGGACGCTGATCTACAATGTGGTCCAGCACACGGTGGATCTTGGCACAGACTCGGCCCCGCTTCTCCTCAGAGGCACGCACCCCTCCTCGGCGACTGGGGAGATGCACCACCAGCACATCCAGTGGCTCTCCCGTCTTTTTGTCCTCCAGCACCACCCATAGGGAGTTGCGCCCGGATCCGGACCGCTCCTGTCGAGTGCGTGGGTCACGCCGGAGAGGGTAGTACAGGGGCTCTCCATAGTGTGGGATCTCGTACGCCTCCAGTTGCCTAAAGTGCTTCGGGTGCCACAGCAACGCCACATCGATCCCTCTCGGGTCAGCACCACGGCTCACGGCCATACGGTAGTCCTGAGAGCGCAGGCTCCGGTGATCGACGAGGTCTCGTACCACAGCTTGGTTCTCCACCTCCACCAGCCCTACCAAAGCCGGATAGCTCCACTCGCCCAAGTCGGAGAGCACACGAGCCGTCTGCTTGATCTTGGTGTGGTACTTACCCTCTGTCCAGTGGTAGGCACCGGAGGCCAAAAAAGCCTCATCGGCCGACCGAGGGTCATCGGAGGTGTCAAAGAGGTTTTCGACATTGTACGATACCACTCTCAGCCGCGCTCCTCCCTCCTGTGCAAGCACCATGCCCTCCATCACGAGTAGCGAGAGAGCCACCCCAAGCATCCACCCCAAGCCACAGAGCCACCGACTCGGGCGGACGCTTCTGCGCCACACCCCGTCGGTGACACCATAGTGAGAGTGGGTCCTTGGCTCAAGAGATGCAAGCACTCCGATCCCAAGTGATTACGCCTTTACAGGAGCGTGCTTGAGGATATCCAGTAGGTGCGCCCATACCTGTTGCATGGTCGACACCTCCATTCGCTCATTTGGCGAGTGGACATCACGCATCGTCGGGCCAAAGGAGACCATATCCAGCTGCGGATACTTCTGCTTGAAAAGGCCACACTCCAGCCCGGCATGGATTGCCTTCACAGCCGGAGCCTTTCCAAACAAGCGCTTGTAGCTATCCACGACCACCTTGAGGATCTCTGAGTCCATATTGGGCTCCCACCCGGGATAGCCGTCACGCTCGTAGACATAGCCCTCTGCCAGTGAAAATGCAGTGGTCACCATATCGCCAGCCATCTCCAGCAGAGACTCATTGGAGCTACGTTGCGAGGTCTCCACGAAGAGGACATCATCGCCCTCCTTGTTTTGCATCTTCACCGAGGCCAAGTTGGTAGAGGTCTCCACCAAGCCCTCGATGGCATGGCTCATCGTGAGCACTCCGTGCGGACAAGCGATCAAAGCGGCAATCAAGCGATCCGATGTCTCCTCATCGATACAAAACTCCGGCTTGGTAGTCGTCGACACCGTTATCTTCACACCCTCATCTACCCCCTTTAGCTCACCCTGTACTTGTGCGCAAAAGTGGTTGACACAGGCCACCACGCTCTCTTTGTCGCTCGGATCTACCCCGATCACCGCATGACCCTCACGTGCGATCGCATTGTGCAGGTTGCCGGCATCGATCTCGGCCAGCTCATAGTCCACATCGGCACTCAGCTCATACAGTGTCCGAGCCAGGATCTTGACCGCACTGCCCAGCCCCAAGTGGATATCTCCACCCGAGTGTCCGCCACGCAACCCGGTCACATCTATCCGCAGATAGACCAGGTCGGGGTCGGCATAGGTCTTGGTGTACTCCATTTCCACCATAGTTCCCTTGCCACCGGCACAGCCGATGAACATCTCCCCCTCGTCCTCACTGTCGAGATTGAGCAGGATATCGCTCTCAAAAAAACTCCGCTCCAGCTCCATCGCACCGGTCAGACCCGTCTCCTCATCCACCGTAAACAAGCACTCCAGAGGACCATGCTCGATATCGTCGGACGCCAGGATCGCCAGCTCGATAGCCACACCGATACCGTTGTCGGCACCCAGGGTGGTCCCTTTGGCCTTTAGCCAACCATCCTCAATGTAGGTCTGGATCGCATCGGTCTCAAAGTCAAAGTCCACATCCTTATTTTTCTCACACACCATGTCCATGTGACTCTGTAGGACAATGCTCTTGCGATTTTCGTACCCTTTGGTCGCCGGCTTGGAGATCAGGATATTGCCGGCCTTGTCCTTTTTGCACGGCAGGTTGTGCTCCTTTGCAAAGGCCTCCAAGTAGGCGATCACCTTCTCCTCCTTCTTGGAGGGACGAGGGATCTTGGTCAGTTGGTCAAAGTACTTGAATACAATTTTGGGCTCTAGGTTGATCATAACTTGTCTATATCTATTAAGAGGTTTGGCCATCACACTGGACAGCATGTTCGTAAAGGGAGCACATCACACGAAGTGGCTTTTGGGCACAATCATTGGGGCAGAGACTTGGCACTGCGCAAGACAACAAAAAGCGACAAAGTAGAGCCGGACTCAGTGCGACACTCTCTAAATATCCTTGTCTCGTAAAGATACTCATTTCAGTCTGATTTGGAAAAACCATGTTCGGCAAAAAAGTCTCCGCCCTCTCCAAAGGCTTGTTGACCCACCGGAGATCGCAAAACAGAGCATCGACACAGGTTGCAAAATTCGATGCCTTTTCCTCTCCGGACAACCCCTCAAAAAGGGTAAAAAGACGACGTTTCGGGGGTCAAAAAAGTCCCCTCTCGGGAGCATTGGCAATCAGACACTTACAGTGAACGTCGAGTTTCACGGATAGAAGCAAAACGTTTCACGGATAGAAGCAAAACGTTTCACGGATAGAAGCAAAACGTTTCACGGATAGAAGAAATCGCTTAGACGGATAGAAGAAATCGCTTAGACGGATAGAAGAAAAATTGACACCCCACTCCTCCGGAGTCTTTTGCCCCCTATTTTGGTCAAAAAAAGGGCTGTTGCACGAAGGCGATCGGCTTAGTTTTTTTCGGGCCACGGGCTTGGTCACCTGCGCAAGTACGCTCACCTCCTTGCCGTACAGTAGGAGCTGGAGCTTGGGGTCCTGCATACCGACCCACCAGAGGTGTAGCTGTATGGTGGGACGTGCAGACGCTATCGACACATTTAGGCTGGCACAAAAAAAGAGAATGTTGCACGAAGTGCCATTCTCGCACATTTGAAGCAAATGTGCTGAGACTTTGCACGAAGGATGAGATGCAAGGCCTGAGGATGAGGGCAAGGTGCACGTAGGGCACCAAGGCCTACCTGGCCGAAGGGAGCGTACTCACGTTCGTGACCTAGGCCGAATTCCGAAAGCAACGCCGCAGATCGCCTTCGTGCAACAGTCTCAAAAGAGTAAAAGGGCAAGTAGCCCGGAACGGTGGGGCATAATAATAAGGGGAAAAAGAAAAAGGCCTCCGACAGGGGAGTGAATCACGATCCACTCCTCCTGCGGAAGCCTGTTGTTTTTGTTGTGTATTAACTAAGTCGGGGCAACTTTACTTTTTGTGCTTATGAAAGAAGAGGTTGCCGGTCAGGTCATTGAAGTACACCGTGTAGATCCCGGCTTCTTTGGCCGTGACCTTCCAGTTTTGACCCCCGGCGGCAATGCTAAAGTCGGTGGGGAACTGATCCTTCTTTTCGCCACCCCAGCTTTTGGACCAAGCGGCATTGGCACGTAGCTTGAACTCACCCTCCTTGAGCGTGATCTCTCTACCGATCCAGAGGTGTGGCTCGGTCTTGGACTGCTCGAGGGAGAGGTCGTGATCCCAGTCGATACCGGCGGTACCGATAATACCGATCTTGTCGTATGTATCCTTGGCGGATGCATCATAGGGCTCAAACACAATGGTCGCCTTGGAGGGATCGAGCGTACCCCTATTGACCGTGAAGGTAATGTGGTAGTACCCGGCTGCTGACCCTGCTGGTAGCTTGATATCGCCACCGCTCATATCGAGCTTGCCGTCCTTTAGCCCCAGGATATTATTCCATGCGCCGATGCTGGCTTCGGGGAAGATCTTGAAGGCGGCATCCGCCTTGAGGTAGCCGTAGTAGTGGTATTTCAAGGCGTTGTTGTCGTCGGCAAAGAGGAGGTGATCGTTGTTTTTCTCCTGCCACACAGGTGCGCCGTCTCTACCACTGAGGTTTCCTACAAGGAAGTAAAGATCGGGGCGAACAGCGACAAAGAAGGGGGTGACAGTCAGCTCCAGTGGTGCCGAAGTGGTCTTGTAGCTCTCAAGCGTAGCGGGGTTGCCTTTGATAGCCAAGGGCAGTGCCTCTACGGTGACAGCGACCTTTCCGGGTTTGTCGCACTCCATTTCCAGCTCGGTGACAAGCTTTTTGTTGAGCTCGGTGAGGGGCAGAGAGATCCGGCGAACACCCGTGGCTATCGGGAGCTCAATCCGCTTCTTGCTCCCTGCTCGGGTGAGGACGAGAGTGTAGGTGGCGGAGATCTTGTCTCCGTACTTGGCGGCACTCCAGTGGAGGTCAAGGGTACCGGTACTCTCCGGCGTAATCGTCAGCACAGTGGAGGCAGGCTTGTCCAGCGTGGCAGGTACCTTGGTGGAGAGGACAGCGTCAAAGCTCTCCATAGGATCTTTGCTGCTGCATCCTGCTGCGAGGGAGAGGATGAGTATGATCAGAGTGGCGGATGCCAGGTAGTGTATTTTATTCATAGTCTGAGTCATTTGCTTTTGGGACGAAGATTAGGATTGGCAAGCGCATCTGCGGCAGGGATGGGGTAGAGTACTCTGTCGGCAGTCAGTGCTGCTCCGCCGGGCCTTCCACCCTTCCACTCCCATAGGTAGCTACCGGAGGTGAAGAGTCCAAAGCGGATTAGGTCGGTACGACGATGTCCCTCCCAGTAGAGCTCTCGCCCACGCTCGTCGATGATCTTGGCGAGGACGAGGTTGTTTTCCGGTGCGACACCTGCACGGGTGCGGACGAGGTTGAGGTAGTTTAGCCCCTTGCCCTTGTCAGCCTCTCCTCTAGCGGCACACTCAGCATAGATGAGGTACATCTCGGCGAGACGGAAGAGGGGGAAGTCCAGATCGCAAAAGTCGGCGTGACTGCCGGGCTTGCCATCGCTGGTGACGTTGGTGTACTTATAGACATAGACACCTTGGTCAAAGTCGGAGAGCTTCTCGATGGTGTCGGTTGACTTGAGGAGCAGATTGCGACTATCTGCCGTGCCGAAGAGCTTGGCAAAGGTCGGTGTGGCGCGATTGCCACCCCACTTGCTATTGGTACCGAGAATGGGGAGGAGACCTTTCTCCTTCAGCAGTTTGCACATATCATCGTTGTAGGAGGCGCCGACAAGGAAGGTGGCAGAACCGTAGCTCTGAGCGTTTTGCCCATCAGACACGATGGAGAGGATGATCTCATCGGTGTACTTGTGGTTGTCCGCCCCAAAAAGCTCGCTGTATTTCCCATGCAGTTTGTATCCTGCGGCAATGACTTTCTCAGCATACTCTGCCGCCTCGGCATAGTGTTTGGTGCCGGTGTAGACCTCTGCATTGAGGTAAACACGAGCGAGGAGCGCCTGTGCTGCGGCTTGGTCGGCACGACCGTACTCCTGCCGGCGTGCGGGCTTGAGTAGTGGCTCTATGGCCTTTAGCTCCGAGACAATGTAGTCGTAGAGCTCCTTGCGGGCGATCTTCTCGGGCGCCGTCTTTCCGGTCGGTGTCTTCTCCGTGACAAATGGAACATCCCCAAAGAGGTCCATCAGCACCCAGTACTGATAGGCACGGATGAAGCGAGCCTCCGCTTTCATCTGCTCCTTTTCCTCAGACTTGATGGGGGATTTGTCCACATTGGACAAAAACTCATTGGCGTACTTGATCTGAATGATGGAGTGATAGTAGGCTCCGGCGACAAACCCGGTACTGGCATCCCAGGTACAGTCACTCAATCCCTTTACTGCCTCATCGTTCCAGGCACACTTGACCTCGTCCGTCGGAAGCTCCTGTAGGTTGAAAAATGCTCTGGTAAAGCCTGTAAATCCGTCATCGATGCCCACGACATCATCCTCCGTGAGCGACCAGGCGCCATAGACCTTGGCCAAAGCCTGTCGAGTACCCAGTTCTGTGGTGAAGACTTTGGGTCCGGTGACATCATTGGTAGGCACCCGGTTGAGGTCACGGACGCAGGACGAAAAGAGAAGCCCGGTCAGTAGGGCTGAAGCGAGTATGGTAGTTTTTCTCATAATCTTTTGCATGGCTTAAAAGGTGAGTCCCAGACTGATGGAGTAGGTACGAGGAATGGGGTAAAACTGATAGTCTATACCTGTGGAGACCTTTCCGGGGTCGTTGTCATTCTTTGCCACCTCGGGGTCAATGCCCTTGTACGAAGTGAGGGTAAAGACATTCTGTACCGTTGCTCCAAGGTTGATACCTACCGTGTTGTTGAACACCCGACCAAAGTCGTAGCTCAGGGTCAGGTTGTCCATCTTGAGGAATGATGCATCGCGTACGTAGTAGTCGGAGAGATAGTGGTTGTTGACAAACCCGGATGCGCTGTAGTCGTGTGTCGCATTGCGGATCCATCCCAGAGGATCTTTGATCGATGTGAGGGTAGCATTGTCGCTGGAGACGTTGTCGTAGATCTTATTGCCGACATTGGCACGCAACGAGGTCGACATGGTGAGCCCTTTGTACCGCAGGGAAGTGCCAAAGCCGAATAGGAAGTCCGGTGCCGGCTTGCCACAGTGATACTTGTCGTAGTTGTCGATCTTGCCATCGCCATTGAGGTCAGCAAATACGCCCTCTATGGGCTTTCCTTTCGCATCATAGACCTGCTTGTAGACAAAGAAGGAATAGGGTTCGTAGCCCACGGAGTGGATCTGGGCATTGTTGCTGACAGCACCATTGATACCGCCCACTTCTGCACCTAGATAGGTAGGATCCTCGACCTGAGTCAGCTGAGTGATCTTGGTCTGGTTGTAGGTGGCATTGAAGTTGAGCACCCAGTTCCAGTCCTTGGTCTCGATCGGAATGTAGTTCACAGACAGCTCGGCACCCTTGTTGGTCATGGAGCCGATGTTGGTGAGGAGCTTGTTGGAGAAGTTGGCTCCCGCCGGTACCGGAATCGTATTGAGCAGGTCCTTGGTGTGCTTGACGTAGAGGTCGAGAGAGCCGTAGAGGCGTCCCTTGAGGAAGCCATAGTCGAGACCTATGTTGGTGGTGGCAGTCTGCTCCCACTTGATCTCCGCATCGTAGGCGGCCGGCTTGTACATGTTGTACCACTTGTCGCCAAAAAGGTACCTCTTCTGGTTGCCACTGAGGGCATAGACAGACTGGTAGCTATAGTTGGCGATACCGTCCTGTTGTCCGGTCAGACCGTAGCCAAGGCGGAGCTTTAGGTCGCTGATTGCGTCTACCTCCTTGAGGAAGGACTCTTCCTTGACCTTCCACGCCAGTGCCAATGAGGGGAATACACCCCAGCGATACTTGGGCGCAAAGCGAGAGGAGCCATCGGTACGCACAGTGGCGGTGAAAAGGTAGCGATCGAGCAGTGAATAATTGACACGACCATAGAAAGAGACAAGGGTATTCCGTGGCAGATCGTAGGGGAAGACCGGCTTGTTGTACTCCGTGCCTGCGGCTGTCTTTTCGGAGTACTTGTAGTCCTTGGTCATCCAGTCCTGGTAGGAGTATCCCGCCATCAGATCGAGGCTGCCCAGGATGGCCTTGGACTCTTTCTTGTAGTTGACATAAAAGTCGAGGAGTTTATTGGTCTTCTCCTGACGGTACTTTTTGTCTAGTCCGCCCTTGCCGATGACATTTTGGTTGGTGTACTCATTGAGCGGAGCATTCACGGGGATATAGGTTCGTCCTTGTCCCACTCCGTAGTCATAGGCTAGGTTGAGGTTCATGCTCAGTCCCTTGACGAAAGGGAGCTTGTAGGTGATCATTGAGTTGGCAATGATCCGTCCTGTGGTGCCTCGGTCATCCTTCTCCATCAGGAGGGCAAGTGGATTGCGAGGGGCTAGGGCTCGGGGGATCACCTGGCCCTTGTCATTTTCGCCGGTGAGGAACCAGTAGCCGCCAAAAGGCTTGTAGATCGCCTCCTTGGACATGATAGGCTGAGTCGGATCCATCCGGACAGCGCCATCGATGGCACCCTTGTCAGCGTAGCGATTGCGGGTGTAGGAGCCTTTCACGTTTAGGGTCACGGTGAGGTCCTCGTTGAGGAAGTGAGGGGTCAGGCTCAGGTCACCGGTGACGCGTTGCATGTGGTCGGTCTTGAGGATACCCTTCTCGTCGTAGTAGCCTACGGAGACACGGTAGGGGAGCCAAGAGGTGGCCCCGCTGATGCTGACGTTGTTGTCCGTACCGAGGGCGGTCTGGTAGATTGCCTTTTGCCAGTCGGTATTTTCCTTGCCCAGCATGTCGATATACTTTTGCTCGCCACTCTTCTTCACGATTGCGCGGATCTCGTCGCCTGTATAGACGTCGACATACTTACGCGGAGTAGAGACGGAGAATCGAGTAGAGGCCTGCACGCGTATCGGCTGTCCTAGGCTACCTTTTTTGGTGGTGATGATGATCACACCATTGGAGGCACGAGATCCATAGATCGCAGTGGCGGATGCGTCCTTGAGGACGTTCATCGACTCAATGTCTGCGGGGTTGATGGAGCTAAGCGGACTAGGTGCACCGGGCAGTGTGCTACCCTCCATCGGCACCCCGTCAATCACGATGAGGGGGTTGTTGGAGGCATTGAGTGAGGCACCGCCACGGATACGGATCATAGCACCGGAGCCGGGAGCTCCACCGCCTGGTACGATCTGCACACCGGCGATCTTACCGGTGATGAGCTGGTCCGGAGTGGCGATAGCCCCTTTCTGGAAGTCCTTGCTGGAGATTGTCGTGATGGAGCCGGTGAGGTCCTTTTTCTGCACCGATCCGTAGCCGATCACTACCACCTCATCGAGGAGCTCGGAGTCGTCCTTGAGGATCACATGCAGCGGAAAAGTCCGGCCAGCCACCTCTATTTCTTGGTCTACATAGCCGACGTACGAAAACAACAGTTTGTCGCTCTTGTCTACTTTTAGTTTGAATTCGCCATTGATATTGGTGATTGTACCCACGCCACTCTTGGTCGTCACACGCACGGTCACGCCGGGCATTGGGTCGCCCTGAGCGTCTGCGACGGTCCCGGTGGCAAGCACCGATTGTGCCAACGAGGCTAGGGGCATCCCGCACAGTCCCAGGATCAGGGCTGCCGAGAGAAACAAATACCTTGAGATATTTTTGCTCATAAGCTAAATGTGGTTTTTAGGAAAAAAGGATTATTTTTCGGCCGAAAGGATCACCGCAAAGCCTCCGCCCTCCACCTCATTGAGGCTGAGTGTATCCGCTGAAGTCACTGTCCTTTCGGTTATCGTATAGGCATATTGGTTCGTGAGGTAGTGTGCGTCCTCGGCATCCTGCCAGATCTTGGCGGTATAGCGTTTGCCGGGGGTCAGGAAGTCCAGCTTGATCACTGTCTTGCGATCGACACCGCTGACACTTCCCAGGTACCAGTCCTCACTCGACTTGTCTTTGCGAGCCACAGTCACGTACCGTCCGGGCTCGGCCTCCACGTAGACACTTTGGCTCCACTCCACAGGCACAGCCTTGATGAAGGCAAAAGCATCCATCCGCTCCTCGTAGTACTCGGGTAGGTCGGCCGCCATCTGCAGCGGTGTGTACATGGTGAGGTAGCTACCGAGCTGGTTGCACACAGTCGAGTGCACTACGTTGTGGTTGTCCGGGTTGAGACGGCTCAGGTCCATATTGAGGATACCCGGCGTATAGTCCATGGGACCACCCACGAGGCGACTAAAGGGCAGGATGGTCAGGTGGTTGGAGGGATTGCCTCCCGTCTGAAACTCTTGGCCCTTGGCGGACTCTTGCGACAAAAGGTTGGGGTACGTACGGCTGAGACCGGTCATGTGCACACTCTCATGCGCATTGACCGTGATGCGGTACTCGGCGGCACGCTTGATGGCAAAAAGGTAGTGGTTCACCATCCACTGGCCATAGTGGTACTCGCCACGAGGGATGATGTCTCCCACATAGCCACTCTTCACCGCACCATAGCCGTGGTCGACCATGAACTGGTAGGCACGATCCAGATGACGCTCATAGTTGCGCACAGAGCTGGATGACTCATGGTGCATGATCATCTTCACACCCTTGGACTTGGCATACCGCTGGATCTCATTGACATCAAAGTCCGGGTACGGCGTGACAAAGTCAAAGACATAGTCCTTTTGCTTGCCAAACCAATCCTCCCAGCCTTCGTTCCATCCCTCCACCAGCATACCGGTGATACCGTGCTTGCTTGCAAAGTCGATGTACTCTTTCACTCGCTTGGTGTTGGCCGCATGCTTGCCGTTGGGCTTCACCTTGGAGTAGTCCGTCACACCTAGGTGCACACTCCTCAGGTCATCCGTATAGGCCCAAGTGCTCTTACCGGTGATCATCTCCCACCATACACCCATGTACTTCATCGGCTTGATCCAGGAGGTATCCTCCAGCTTGCAAGGCTCATTGAGGTTGTAGACCAGTCGACTCGCCAGGATGTCACGGGCATCGTCGCTCACGATCAGAGTACGCCACGGGGTATTAAACTCGGTCTGGACATACCCCTTGTTCCCGATCGCATCCGGAGTCAGGTGGACATGAAAGACCATACGACGATCGTCCAGCTCGAGATTCATCGCCGGGAAGTCGATCAACGCCGCCTCATGGATATTGATATAGAGGCCACGGTCGTCCTTCAGCTGCAGAGGGGTCTGGACGCCCGTCTTGGAAAAATCCTGCTGCGAAGCATTGTACATCCTCGCCCGGTCGTACAGGCTCCGGATCTGGGAGATACGGCTCTCGGTGTAGTTGTACTCCTGGCTATCGTAGTCACCCGTGATCCACCACGCTGTGGGGTCACCCACCATCGCAAACTCCGTCGCCTCCTCACGTACCGTAAAGTAGGTCAGACGCTCCTGATCCGGAAACTCGTACCGAAAGCCCAAGCCATCGTCAAAGAGGTGAAAGCGGACATTCATCAGCCGACCATTGGAGGTCTGCTTGAGGCATACCAGTAGCTCATTGTAGTGGTTGCGGATCTCCAGCTCCTCACCCCAAACGGGCTGCCAAGTCTCGTCGAAAGTGGAGCGAACAGCCTCCACCTCCTCAAAGCCCTCGACCAAATCGCCATCAGGGTTGTTGTGGAGGTAAAAACCAAGCTTGCTGACCGCCGTAACCGGCTTGTCACCATAGCTGAGCCGGTAGGTCGGCTCTCCGGCGGAGGTTAGGGCAAAAGTCATGCTCAACTTTCCATTGGGCGACACAAGCGTCTCCTGTGCACCGGCCGACACGAAGGCCATGAGCGATGAAAAAATTAGGCAAAGAAGTGTACGTGGTTTCATGACTACTACTTTAGTGGTTTTGTGATTTGTTTACTCTCTGTCGTCGGAGGTACAGCCCAAAAAGCATCTCTGTACGACTCCTATCAAATACGGATTTAGGACAAAATTGCGTCCAAAGATCCACTTAATCAAATAACCCTAAAATAATATAACGAATCAAGGACAAATAAAATTATATATCCCTAATTCATAGCCACTTAATAAAATAGGACCACCACAAAAATATAATCAATATATCCCTCTTGGAGGGGAGAAAAAGCAAAACACGCACACCAATAGGACGCAAATTGATCCCTGCAAGCGAGTGAAAAACGCACCGAAGTTTTATTGCCCCAAAAGACATAAATACGAAGACGCTTTTGCTTCTATCCGTGAAATCGATCGCTTCTATCCGTGAAAACTTTTGCTTCTATCCGTGAAACAGATCGCTTCTATCCGTGAAGGAAACAGTCATCTACAATCCACTCACAACCAATGAGTTGAGAAGAGCTCTTTTTGGAGGCAAAAATTTCACCTCAATCGGCCAATATTCATCACCGTGCTCTCAAAATCCTTGTTGTCCACCAAGGAGCGGTTTTTGGCACGTGTCTTGTAGGTGTTGATCGTATTGGTGGAGTAGTTGAGGAAGCGTGCAATCTGCTCCGTATCTATGATACCCACACGTATCAGGGCAAAGATCCTCATCTCGGGGGTCATGGCACTACCGGCAGGCATCTCCTCACGTTCCTCAGGCGGAAAGAGCTGATTGTACTCCGTGACAAAGGTTGGGAAAAGGCGGGTAAAAGTCTCGTCAAAGTCCAAATACATCTCCTTGCGCCCCCGGACGATATGGCTCCGACGAAAGCTCTTGCGCAACGCATCGTACTGACCAGACTCCAACTTTTGAAGAACAAATAGGCTAAGCTCCTCCTGCTCACGCATATACTCCGCTTGGCGGCTAAAGGAAAGACCAATGTACTCGTCCTTGATCGTATTGGCCTCCAAGAGACGCTCATTGGTCCGGCTCAGATCCCGATTTTTGAGGAGGATCGTACGGGTCGCCTGGCGCAACCGACGCATCTGCACGACGATCACCACAACAGCGATACCCAACAAAAGGCACAGCACCGAGAGGGAGACACTATAGATCACCATCTGACGGCGACGCAACTCTGTCTCTCGCAACCGACTCTCCTCGATCACAGGGCGTATATCGCCCACACTCGTCTTGCGGTGCTTGGCATCGTAGTAGTTGGCATCCTCCAGTGCCACATCTATGTACCGCATGGCTCGCACCGTCTCCCCTTTTTTGTACAAAAGAGTGGCCAACTGCCCGATCGAAGTAGTCTCACGTGTGCCGGACAGGATATCATACTCAGCCGACACCGCAAAGCACTCAATGGCTGATGTCAGGTCGGCCTGCCGCATATAGGCCTGACCCATGAGGGAATAGGCGATGGCCCTATCGCTGTCCGCAAGTCCATCCAGCGCAATATAGCTCTCCAGTGTCCGAAGTGCAGGAGCCACCTGCCCCTGCTCCAGCTGGTAGTGTGCCAGTATATAGAGTCGCATAGCCGACCCATCGGGCAAAAGCCGGAGGGCCGAATCGGCATAGGCAAGCCCCCTACGGCGATACTGCTCCGAGAGGTCGGAGGTGTGGCCGGTGTACTGCGCCAGGTCAAAGTTTTTTTTCATCTCCAGTCGGTACAGCTCCACCCACTCATCCGTGCTAAGGCCGTGGCGATCAATCTGCCGAATCACCTCAGACGCCTCCATGAAAAGCCCGGACGCAAGGTAGCAATAGGCCAGGTCCACCGAGGCAGCGCGCAGCTCACTGGGTCCCAACAGGCGACCCAGCTCCACCGCCTCCAGCGCATACTTGTGAGCGGAGTCGAAGCGACAGGAGCGATAGCCACGGGCAAGACGAAGGGTCGCATAGTACTGAGACGGACGATCCGGAGCCGCTGCCAAAGCCTCACGAAGCTCCGCAAGGCGTCCCTCCGTGAGGTCAGCATAGTGTGCACGACTATCGATCAGGTAATCCAGACTGTCCAGTAGTGGCTCGGTACGAGGATCAAGCCTGGGAGCCGGGTGACATGAGGACAAACAGGCTATAGAAAGAAGGAGACAAAGGGTCACGAAGCAATAATGATGCGACAGCACGACCCGTACTAGAATGGCGCATAGCCCACCTACAGAGAAACCTAGCGACCTATGTGGTATCCTACCCTCACTCGTCGACCATACAGCGTCTCTCACCCCCAATGTATCGTAGATAGCCATAGTACTGTCTCCTCTAAAATAGCAGTGGCCCCAAAAACAAAGCCATCGGCACGCACTACCACAAACAGGCTCTCGCTCCAATGCTCGGGGATAAATGACCAAGTACGTGTTTGGCTCCAAATCCCCAATGGCAATCAAGTAAATCGCCTCTCCGCAGAGGCCCTATCCGCCCTCTGCCACACAGAAAGATACAAACAATCAGCGATATGGCCAACGGAAAGGGGACCCGATAGGTGACAGCGAGAAAGACAACCACCCGGTGAGCAGATGAGCCGGCTCCCACCCGATAAGTCTGGACCCCCGTAAAGGATCAAAAAAAAAGTGACCACTTCGATGGCTCGAAATGGTCACTCTAAAAATAGATTGGGTCAGGAGAGGATTACTCCTCCTTGCCTGCCTCTTTGTCTGCACCTTGAGCAGCCACCTCGGTGGTTGCTTCGGTAGAAGTAGGCTCTGTTGCTTGTGCAGTCTCGGACTTTTTGCCTCCACGGCGAGAGCGACGAGTCTTCTTGGTTGCCTCTGACTTCTTGGCCACCTTGGTGCGCTCCTCGTTGAAGTCTACGAACTCAACGATAGCCATCATGGCATCGTCACCCTGACGACGACCAAGTTTGAGGATACGCAGGTAACCGCCCGGACGCTCAGCCACTTTTCCGGCAATGTTGGAGAAAAGCTCAGCTACAGTATGCTTGTTTTGCAGCTTGCTGAATACAACACGGCGGGAGTGGGTAGTGTCCTCCTTGGATTTGGTCACCAATGGCTCGAGGTATACTCGGAGAGCCTTAGCCTTGGCCAATGTGGTGGTGATACGCTTATGCTGAATCAACGAATTAGCCATATTGGATAGCATCGCACTGCGGTGGCTTGCTGTACGGCCAAGGTGGTTGAATTTATTATTGTGTCTCATTATCGTCTGTTACTCTTTATCAAGTTTGTACTTACTCACTTCCATGCCAAAGGTCAGACCCAGCTTCTCAAACAGCTCCTCGATCTCGGAGAGCGATTTTTTCCCAAAGTTGCGGAACTTTAGGAGGTCGCTGTGGCTTTTACCCACCAAGTCACCCAAGGTCTCCACACCGGCACCGCGTAGGCAGTTGAGGGCGCGTACCGACAATTCTACGTCGGCCAACCTAGTCTTTAGCAACTGGCGAGTCCGGAGTGTGTCGTCATCAAATACGACCTCCTCCTCTTCCTCGATCTCGACATCAATATGCTCATCGGTAAAGAGAGCAAAGTGGTGCATCAGGATATCAGCCGCATCCTTTAGCGCATCTGTCGGGGAAATCGAGCCGTCGGTGTCGATATCAATGGTCAACTTGTCGTAGTCGGTCTTTTGCCCCACACGAGTGTTGTCGACATCAATCTTTACATTGGTAATAGGGGTGTATATGGCATCAATCGCAATCTGCAACGGATCGCTGAAAGTCTCAGCAATATCCTCCGCCGGGACCCATCCCCTACCCTTGTCGATAGTCAGCTGGATCGTAAAGGCGGCAGATTGATCTAGGTGACAGATCGCCAGATCCTTGTTGAGCACGTCAAAACCCTGAAGCTGGTCAGAAATGTCCTTACCGGTAAACTGTGTATTCTCTTTACCATTGACACTGACCATCACGGTCTCCTCCACATCGGCATCCGGGCGATGCTTGAGACGGATTTTCTTGAGGTTGAGGATGATATTGGTCACATCCTCCAGTACACCCGGAATGGTGGCAAACTCATGCTGCACCCCATCGATCTTTATCGAGTTGATAGCATAGCCCTCCGGCGAAGACAATAAGATCCGCCTGAGTGCATTACCAATCGTCATTCCGTATCCTGGCTCAAGTGGCTTGAACTCGAACTTGCCGTGTGTAGGCGAAGACTCGAGCATGATCACACGATCGGGTTTTTGAAATGCTAATAATGCCATGTCTCTATATTTAGGAATAAGTGTAAGTAAAACGGGGTTAGGTAGTTCGTATTACTTAGAATACAATTCAACAATAGCCTGCTCGGTGATATTCTCCGGAATGTCAGCACGCTCGGGGATGTGGAGCAACGATCCACTCATAGAGGCGGCATCCCAGGACAACCAAGGATACTGGTTGTGGCTGAGCGAATGCACAGCGTCAGAGATCACCTCCACACTCTTGGAGCGCTCGCGTATCCCTACCACTTGGCCGGGCTGTACACTGTAGGAGGGAATATCCATGACACGACCATCGACCACAATGTGGCGGTGGTTGACGAGCTGACGAGCTGCCGCACGCGTAGGTGCAAGGCCAAGACGATAGACGATATTATCGAGACGTTGCTCTAGTAGCTGGAGCAAAATCTCACCACGGACACCCTTCATGCGAGATGCCTGGTCGTAAAGTTTACGGAACTGACGCTCCAAAACTCCATACGTGTACTTTGCCTTTTGTTTTTCGCGCAGCTGAATACCATACTCAGAGGTCTTGCGACGACGGTTGTTGCCGTGCTGACCCGGGGGGTAATTCTTTTTGGTTTTTACGTTGCCAAAGATCTGCTCACCAAACTTGCGATTTATCCTGGCCTTTGGGCCTGTATATCTTGCCATTATATTTTTTATTTTCTAGAGGTTTATACTAATGTATATCATGAGGATCAGCACGCACAGCCGCGTTGGTACGGATGGGAGCTAAGAAGTAGCTCGAGACTATGGCTAAAAATAGCCAACCGGACCACTATATATCTACGTACAGCCCTCATTCTCACTCTTATCGTTGGACTGGTGTATCTAGCGGATCAGGGTTTGCGTCTCTTGGGAGGACGACAGCCATTGTGTGGCATAGGCGTCACATCCACAATCTCCATCACTTCAATACCCGCACCATGAATGGTACGGATCGCACTCTCACGGCCATTGCCGGGTCCCTTTACATAAACAGTCACCTTGCGAAGACCTGCATCGTAGGCAACCTTTGCACAATCCTCCGCAGCCATCTGAGCTGCATAAGGAGTGTTCTTCTTGGAGCTACGAAATCCCATCTTACCGGCACTTGACTGAGCAATAGCCTGACCCTGGTTGTTGGTAAGGGTGATAATGATATTGTTGAATGAGGAGTGGATATGGGCTTGCCCAATGGAGTCCACCTGAACATTCCGCTTTTTTGCAGTAGTTTTTTTTGCCATACTAGTTATAGGGTGTGATTACTACGTTACTTTGTTGCCTTCTTCTTATTAGCAACGGTCTTGCGACGGCCTTTGCGCGTGCGAGCATTGTTCTTGGTCTTTTGACCGCGAAGTGGCAAGCCTATACGATGACGTATACCACGGTAGCAACCAATGTCCATCAGACGCTTGATATTCAACTGGATTTCGCTGCGAAGGTCTCCCTCTACTTTGTACTCAGCAGAAATAATCTCACGGATGGCGGCTGCTTGGTCGTCCGTCCAATCCTTCACCTTGACGTCATGGGGAATCCCAGCTTTGTCAAGGATCGTGCATGCAGCACTCCGTCCAATGCCATATATGGCGGTGAGCGCTATAGCACCATGCTTCTCCTGGGGTAGGTCAACACCAACAATTCTTATTGCCATATTGTAAATATTGTCTTATTTGATAGCTTGTACATCATTCTAAGCGATGGCCGGACATCACTTCTGACGTTGCTTGAACTTAGGGTTCTTTTTGTTAATGATATAGAGGCGTCCCTTGCGACGTACGATCTTGCAGTCCGGTGTGCGCTTCTTTAGTGAAACTCTTACTTTCATGGTGGGTATCTCTTCTATTTCTGTCGTTATTTTTCTTACTTGTAGCGGTAGGAGATACGACCCTTCGTTAGGTCATAAGGGGACATCTCTACCTTCACCCTATCTCCGGGCAGGATACGAATGTAGTGCATACGCATCTTCCCAGAGATATGCGCCGTGATCTGGTGACCATTGTCAAGCTCTACCTTGAACATTGCGTTCGAGAGAGCCTCAAGGATCACACCATCCTGCTCTATAGCTGGTTGTTTTGCCATACGCTCTTCTTTTCAGTTTCTGATATAAAAGTGACTACGCTTCGTAGGTCCCTAAAATTGCCTTACTCCGAGGACATCGTACACAAACTCAAATGAGCTCATCAGTTTGGCACGTCCGTCAACCACTGCTATGCAGTGCTCGTAGTGGGCGGAGGGTTTTCCATCTTTTGTTCGGACGGTCCAGCCGTCCTCATCGTCTATCAATACATTTTTCGATCCCATGTTGATCATGGGTTCGATACAGATACAGAGACCTTCTTCAATCACAGGTCCCACACCTCGACGCCCGTAGTTGGGGACATCGGGGGACTCATGCATCTCTCGTCCGATACCGTGTCCGACAAACTCGCGTACGACGCTAAAGTTTTCGTGCTCACAGTAGGTCTGGACAGCATGTCCGATATCTCCGATTCGGCGTCCGACATGGACGGCTTCGATTCCTTTCTCCAGGGCCTCTTTCGTTGTGTTGAGGAGGTGCAAGACCTTGCGATCCACCTCGCCTACAGGGAAGGTGAAGGCACTGTCTCCGGTAAAGCCATTGAGGATGGTACCGCAGTCGACGCTGATCACATCGCCCTCCTTGAGGACAACTCGGTCACTCGGTATCCCATGGACTACGACATCATTGACCGATGCGCATATACTTCCGGGGAAGCCATCGTATCCGAGAAATGCAGGCACTGCACCATGGTCTAGGATAAAGTCGTGGGCTATGGTATCCAGTTGCTTAGTAGTCACACCAGGGGCGATATGCTTACCGACCTCGGCAAGTGTCCGTCCGACAAGCTGGTTGGCTTGGTACAAAAGATCGATCTGATCTCTTGTCTTCAGGATGATATTGTTTTGTCTACCAAACATCTTACTCTATATCTATCGTATTGACGCTGTCGATCAGTACAAGTTTCCTTGGCGACCCTTGATATGCCCGGTCTCCAATAGTCCATCGTAGTGGTGCTGTAGGAGGTGGCTCTCAATCTGCTGCAAGGTATCCAGTACCACACCGACCAAGATGATCAGTGATGTGCCTCCAAAGAAGTGTGAAAACTCTTTTGAGACGCCAAACACCTGAGCGAAGGCCGGCATAATGGCAACCAGTGCAAGGAAGACTGCACCGGGCAATGTGATTCTGCTCATCACCTCGTCCAAGTACTCCTTGGTAGACTTACCTGGCTTCACTCCGGGGATAAATCCATTGGAGCGTTTCAGCTCATCGGACATTTGACCGGGGTTGATGGTCACTGCCGTGTAGAAGTAGGTAAAGAGGATTATGAGGAGCGCAAAGATAAAGTTGTACCAGAATCCTTGACCGGAAACGAAGTGTTGCCAAAACGATGATGAGTTGTTGGCATTAAATCCGATAAAGGAGAGTGGGATGAACATTATAGCCTGCGCAAAAATGATTGGCATCACATTGGCAGCATTCACCTTGAGAGGAATGTACTGCCGGGCGCCACCAAACTGGCGGTTACCGATGGTACGCTTGGCGTACTGCACCGGTACTCGACGGGTCCCCTGTACCAAAAGGATGGCACCGGCCATCACCAAGAGGAGCAGGATAATCTCCAGGATGATCACGAAAAGTCCTCCCGGTAGCTGGTAGCGCAGGACAACCTCTGCCACGAAGGCTTGAGGCAAGCGTGCCAAGATACCCACAAGGATTATAAAAGACACACCGTTGCCCACTCCTTTGTCCGTGATCCTCTCTCCGAGCCAAAGGGTCATCATCGACCCTGCGGCCATGAAGAGTGTGGACGAGAAGCCAAACCAAAAACCACCCGGCAGGTCGGCACCACTCTGGAGGAGTTGAGTGCGTAGGTTGACCAAGTAGAGTGGCCCCTGGATCAGGAGGATCAATACGGTCAGATAGCGTGTCCATTGGTTGATCTTTCGGCGGCCGCTCTCGCCATCACGTTGCATCTTTTGGATGCTGGGCACGACAATGGCCATCAACTGCATCACGATGGATGCAGAGATGTAGGGCATGATACCGAGTGCAAAAATAGAGGCGTTGCTGAAAGCTCCTCCGGAGAACATATCGAGCAGGGCCATCAGGCCGCCTCGTGTCTGCTCCCGTAGTGCCACCAGAGACGCCGGGTCTATACCGGGTAGGACGATAGTGGTACCCAAGCGATATAGGACGACCAGCCACACAGTGGTGATCAGCCTATTTCGCAGGTCCTCTATCTTCAAAATATTCCGGATCGTCTGAATAAACTTCATGGATATCGTCTTCTTTTATCGCAAGTTTACTTACCGATCACGCATGCCTCGCCACCGGCTTTTTCGATAGCCTCTTTGGCGCTTGCCGAAAATGCGTGAGCATGCACAGTCACCTTAGCTTCCAGTTGGCCATTGCCAAGGACCTTGACGAGGTCGCTCTTGCGAGCCATACCGCTCTTTACAAAGTCTTCGAGCGACACCTCATTGCTACCTTTTGCCGCAACCAATTGGGCGACCACATCCAAGTTGATCGGACGATACTCCACACGATTGGGGCTGGTGAAGCCAAACTTGGGTACGCGACGTTGCAAGGGCATCTGACCGCCCTCAAATCCAAACTTTGACTTGTATCCGGAGCGGCTCTTGGCACCCTTGTGACCGCGGGTGGAGGTACCACCGTAGCCACTGCCTTGACCACGACCTATGCGACGTCTGCTCTTGGTCGCTCCTGCTGCTGGTTTCAAATTAGATAAACTCATTGCTCTAATCTTTATTATAGTGGCCACACACTTGAGCCTTGTCGGCCGAGATGTGGCTATCACCATTCGTTATCTACTTTAGTCTTCTACTATCTGAATCAAGTGGCTTACCTTGCGGATGTTTCCCAATACTGATGGGGTTTTCTCCAGCTCGACCACCTTATTCAACTTTCTCAGGCCTAGGACATCGAGTGCCGCTTTTTGGTCTTTGGGGCAACGAATGCGACTCCTCACCTGCTTTATCTTGATTGTTTCCATATCTAGGTTGATTATATTTCGACTTTAGACAAGTGTCTTGGGTTGGGTTTGGGTTCAGCCCTTGAACACCTTCTCTACAGAAACACCTCTTGCCTGAGCCACATCCAGCGGGCTACGGAGCTGTGCCAGAGCGGCCACAGTGGCTTTCACGAGGTTGTGGGGGTTGCTGGAGCCTTTACTCTTGGCTAGGCAGTCCGTGATACCCACACTCTCCAAGACGGCACGCATGGCACCTCCGGCTACTACTCCAGTACCCTCGGATGCGGGTTTGAGCATGACACGTGCGCCCGAAAACTTGGCACTTACCTCATGAGGGATTGTACCTTTGTGTACCGGCACTTGGATCAAATTTTTCTTTGCGGATTCGGTTCCCTTGCTGATCGCAGTGGCTACTTCTGCGGCTTTGCCCAGTCCATAGCCGATGATTCCATTTTCATCACCGACCACAACCATGGCGGCAAGCGAAAAAGTACGACCACCCTTGGTCACTTTCGTCACACGATTCACGGCAACGAGTCTGTCCTTTAGGTCTAAGCCGTTTATAGAGGTTACTCTTTTCATATCTCTTTGGTATTCTTCTTTCTATTCGACATCAACAGCTTAGAAATCCAGACCTGCCTTTCGAGCTGCGTCTGCGAGTTCCTTCACACGCCCATGGAATAGGTATCCATTGCGGTCAAACACAACGCTCTTCACTCCGGCATCTAGGGCCTTCTTGGCTACAGCCTCTCCGACTTGTGCGGCGATCTCTTTCTTGGGTAGCTTGTCAGCGATACCCAGAGAATCACTAGCCGCCAGAGTCTTTCCGGCTTCATCATCTATCACCTGAGCATAGATCTGCTTATTGGAGCGGAATACTGTGAGACGTGGGCGCTCCGGTGTTCCAAAAATATTTTTGCGGACGCGCTTCTTTATTTTTTGTCTTCTTTCTCTCTTCGTTAACATAGTGCTTTGCTTTAGCTAGTGATCGAATTACTTCGCAGCGGTCTTGCCCGACTTACGTCTGAGCACCTCGCCCTCAAACTTGATTCCCTTGCCCTTATAAGGCTCCGGCTTACGTAGTGAGCGCAGCTTAGCACATACTTGACCAAGGAGTTGCTTGTCGGCACTCTCCAGCATCACCAGAGGTGCTTTGTTGCGCTCCATCTTGGTCTCCACCTTGACCTCATCAGGGAGCATCAAGTATATCGGGTGCGAAAAGCCGACAGCCAGCTCCAGTAGTTGGCCTTGGTTGGATGCTCTGAATCCGACACCCACCAGCTCCAGTGTCTTCTTGTAGCCCTCGGTGACTCCGACAACCATATTATGAACCAAGGAACGATATGTCCCGTGGTAAGCGTTGGTCTGCTTCTCATTGTTGGTGGCAACAAAGTGCAGACATCCGTCCTCTTCGTTGATCTCGATTGAGGGGTCAACCCTTTGAGTCAGCTGACCCTTGGGGCCTTTCACAGTGACTACGTGATCCTTGATAGAAACCGTAACACCGCTAGGAATTTCGATTGGTAGTTTACCTATCCTTGACATGTTGTATTCTTACAAATAGTGGTTTCTAAAAAAAATCAGTAGACGTAGCAAAGGACCTCACCTCCGATTCGGAGTTCGTCGGCCTCTTTATTAGTCATCACGCCACGCGAAGTGGACAGAATCGCGATACCAAGACCGTTGAGGACTCGGGGCAGGTCTTTGTGACCCACGTACTTACGGAGTCCGGGGCGCGATACGCGCTCCAGGTGCTGGATAGCGTTTTTCTTGGAGCCTTTGTCGTACTTGAGTGCGATCTTGATGCTCCCTTGAGGATTCTCGCCATCCACGAACATGTAGTTCAGGATGTAGCCTTTCTCAAAAAGGATCTTGGTCATCTCCTTTTTGATGTTGCTGGCAGGAATCTCTACGACACGGTGATTGGCCATGATGGCATTACGGACCCGCGTCAGGTAATCTGCTATAGGATCTGTCATAAAAATGTTGATTAAATTGTTCTGCCGACCACCCGAGCATCAGCTCCCAAAAGACCGACAGATAATATTTAAATACTATACTCGAGCATCCGCTATGCCTTACGCCACAAGGGCTCATCAGCATTTGCAGACCTCGGTCGCTGTATCGGCACCGGCTATACCGATACCAAAACTGCAGTGCAAAGGTAAATAAAATTGTCCAACTCTCCTAATAAGTTGAAGATCTGCACTTCCAAAAAAGGGATTTTTCTGCCAAAGTGAGCTTCTTTTTCGTTGCGCTGATCTTCCGAGGTGTGTTCGTCACACAAAAATAGCGGGCAGCGTCCGAGCAAAACGACAAAATTACCGCTTCTCAAAATTTATACCCGTGAAACCGTTTGCTTCTATCCGTGAAAAGTTTTGCTTTAATCCGTGAAACCTTTCGCTTCTATCCGTGAAACTCAAGGTCTCGTGCAAGTAGGTGGGCATCAATGGGTTGCAGGGGATTTTTTTCGGGGTCGGAAATCGCCTGTTTTTCCCTATTGAGATTGGCCAAAAGGGGCCTCTTCAGGGGGGGGGATAAAAGCAAAAAAGTTTACCCCTTTGGGTCGTCACTGACGACACATGGGATAAACTTTTCAGGCCTTTGTTGTTGCCTTGGTGTGCACCTAGCAGATATGAGTGGGGACATGAGGCTGCTTGGTCACATGGACCCAGGTAGATTCCCCGTCTCAGATCTTGCTCGGTAGTGTTCGGTGGAGGGAACCCTCCACCGAAACATTTTACCAGCTGGCTTTTTTGACTCCGGGGATCAGCCCCTTGGATGCCATCTCTCTAAACTGTATGCGTGACAAGCCAAACAGACGCATGTACCCTCTCGGGCGTCCGGTGACATTGCAACGGTTGTGCAAGCGCACAGGGCTGGCGTTTTTGGGTAGCTTCTGCAGACCTTCGTAGTCGCCTTCGGCCTTGAGCTGAGCACGCTTGGCGGCGTATTTTGCCACAAGCCTCTCGCGTTTGCGCTCACGCGCTTTCATTGATTCTTTTGCCATTGTATCTGTGTGTATGCTATTATTTAGTTCTTCTTCTGAAATGGTAGTCCAAACTCACGCAGGAGTGCATATCCCTCTTCGTCGGTATTTGCTGAGGTGACGAATGTGATATTCATACCCATGATCTTGGTGATCGAGTCTAGGTTGATCTCGGGGAAGATGATCTGCTCTTGGATGCCGAGTGTGTAGTTGCCTCGTCCGTCAAAATCGCTCTTGATACCCTTGAAGTCGCGGATACGTGGGAGTGCGATACGGATGAGACGCTCCAAAAACTCGTACATTCTCTCGCGTCTAAGGGTGACCATGACACCGATGGGCATACCCTTACGGAGCTTGAAGTTGCTGATATCCTTTTTGGAGGTGCGTACGATGGGCTTCTGACCTGTGATGAGCGCCAGCTCCTTGGAAGCCACTTCGATGAGCTTTTTGTCAGCTGTTGCAGCGCCGATACCTTGGTTGATGACGATCTTCTCGAGTACGGGCACCTGCATGGGTGTCGTGTACCCAAACTCTTTCATCAGGGCCGGTACGATGCGCTCCTTGTAGTCTTTTTTTGTGCTATTTTCTCTTGACATGTTGTTTGTCGTCGTCTCTTAATGTGTGGGGGATTAAATCTGGGATGGCTTGTCCATGGTGGTCAAGCATCTCTCCTTACCTACCAAGAGTGGTTAGAGCTTATTTCCACTTACTGACACACGCTCGAGCTTCCCGGCTTCGTTCAGTTGTCTCCTCACGCGTGTAGGCTTTTTAGTGACTGGGTCTACGGGGTTGAGGTTGCTGACGTGGATGGGGGCTTCTTGCTTGATCATACCTCCTTGTGGATGCTTGGCACTTGGCTTGGTGCGACGAGTGACGATATTGCATCCCTCGACGATAGCTCTCTCGTTCTTGGTGTCCATCATCAAGACCCGTCCGGTCTTGCCTTTGTACTTACCGGCGTTGACAAATACGATGTCGCCTTTCTTTATATGAAACTTTCTCATATGATCTGTTGGTTTGTTACCACTCCGGATCGGGCTCTGTGTGAGTGATCCATCGCAGTAGTGTGACTATACTTATAGCACCTCGGGAGCTAGTGAGACAATCTTCATATTCACGGCACGTACTTCACGAGCAACCGGGCCAAAGATACGTGTGGCACGTATCTCTCCGGAGTTGTTTAGGAGGACGCATGCGTTGTCGTCAAAGCGGATGTAGGAGCCGTCTGCTCTGCGGATCTCTTTTTTTGTACGGACAATGATAGCTTTGGTCACTGCTCCTTTTTTGATGTCACTGCTGGGGATCGTGCTCTTGACACTCACCACAATGATATCGCCAATGGAAGCGTACCTCCGGCGAGTACCGCCAAGCACCCTGATGCAGAGGACTTCGCGAGCACCGCTGTTGTCAGCTACCGCTAGCCTTGATTCTTGCTGTATCATATCTCTGTATACTTATACGTCTATATTGAATTACTTTGCCTTCTCGACAATCTGCAGCAGTCTCCAGCGTTTGGTGCGACTCAGAGGACGAGTCTCCATGATACGTACGGTATCGCCTTCGTTGCACTCGTTGTTTTCATCATGAGCGTGAAACTTCTTTGTCTTGCTCACGAATTTCCCATAGATCGGGTGCTTCTCTTTCCACTGCACAGCGACTACGATGGATTTGTCCATCTTGTTGCTGACAACGACGCCCTGCCTTACTTTTCTCAAATTTCTTTCTTCCATTTTCAGAGCGGATATTATTCGTTATTGTTTTGTGATTGCTTCTCGCGACGCACAGTCATGAGGCGCGCAATTAGCTTGCGCTGCTCAGTGAGGGTGCTCGGCTTATCCAGGGGATTTACCCTGTGATTCATGCGCATACGTACATAGGAGGCGGTTTCGGCCTCGATGCGTTGGTTGAGTTCCTCAATGGTGAGGTCACGTAGTTCTTTTGTCTTCATGCTGACTTATCTTATCGATAGCTAGGTTTATTTTTCACTCAGAAAGCAAGGTGTCTGCTTACTTCATTTCGTAGTCACGACGGACAACGAACCGGGTTGTGACCGGCAACTTCTGAGCGGCAAGCCTAAGGGCCTCTTTGGCCACTTCATAGGAGACTCCCTCTACCTCAAAGAGCATGCGACCGGGTGTCACCGGGGCAACAAACCCTTCCGGGTTACCTTTACCCTTACCCATACGTACGTCTGCAGGCTTAGCAGTGATGGGCTTATCGGGGAAAATCCGGACCCAAACCTGACCCTGACGTTGCATGTAACGTGTTACTGCCACACGAGCCGCCTCTATTTGGCTACCGGTGATCCACTTTGTCTGGAGAGACTTTATGCCAAACGACCCAAATGCAAGTTGGTTACCGCGCTGAGCAATACCCTTGGAGCGGCCCTTCTGCATTCTTCTAAATTTGGTTTTCTTTGGTTGTAACATTGCTTATCTGCACATTATATACCACGATGCACTATATGACTGTCTCTGCTTGGCAGGTGTGTCGGGCGTGCGACCATGGCACTTGGTTTCGTTTTTTACAAAATACTTAGCGACGACCGCCACGACGTCCGCCACGGCGACCGCCACGGGCGTTGTTTTGGGGGCGACGACCGCCCATGTCACGCTGCTGGCTGAAGTCGGGCGCAAGATCACGCTTGCCATAGACCTCACCACGCATCACCCAAACCTTTACACCGATGAGGCCCACCTTGGTGAGAGCACCCTCAAGTGCATAGTCGATGTCTGCACGGAATGTGTGAAGGGGTGTACGTCCCTCCTTGAACATCTCGCTTCGTGCCATTTCAGCTCCGTTGAGTCGTCCGCTCAGCAGTACTTTGATTCCCTCTGCAGAGGAGCGCATGGCGTTGGAGATGGCGAGCTTTACGGCGCGACGATAGTTCATACGACCCTCGAGCTGACGAGCGATGCTGTCCGCAACGATGGTGGCGTCGACATCGGGGTTGCGTATCTCAAAGATGTTGATCTGCACCTCCTTGTCGGTGATCTTTTTGAGCTCTTCCTTGAGCTTGTCGACCTCTGCGCCTCCGCGGCCAATGATGTAGCCGGGGCGTGCGGTGCAGATTGTGATCGTAACCAGCTTGAGTGTCCGCTCTATAACAATCCTGGATACACTTGCTTTTTCCAACCTAGCTTGTAGATAGGTACGGAGTTTGTGATCCTCGAGGAGGGTATCGGCAAAGTTTTCTTTTTTACCGAACCAATTGGAATCCCATCCGCGGATAATGCCTAAGCGATTGCTTATTGGATTTGTCTTTTGTCCCATCTGAAAAATTAGTTGTTTTTAGCGTCCTTCTTGGTATCCACGAAAATCGTGACATGATTGCTTCTCTTCCGAATCCTCGCGCCTCTTCCCTGGGCACGCGGACGCATACGCTTGAGTGTTACGCCCTCGTCTACAAAGATTTTGGAAACGAACAACTCACCTTCCTCTGCACGTCTTTCATTCTTTTGCTCCCAGTTGGCGATAGCCGAGCGGAGTGTCTTCTCTACGGGACGTGCCGCATTCTTGCTCGAAAATCTCAGGACTCCTAGAGCTTGATTGACCTCCATACCGCGTACCATATCAGCCACCAGGCGCATCTTGCGTGGTGAAGAGGGGATATTCGTGAGCTTGGCAAAGTATTGTGTTGTCCTAGCTTCTTTGCGAGCATTTGCGGACATCTTTTTTCTTCGACCCATATTCTCTACTATTTATTCTCTATTCTTACTAATGATTATCTTCCGTACAGTAGCGGAGTATTACTTACGGTTGCCACTGTGACCACGGAAGGTACGCGTTGGCGCAAACTCTCCGAGCTTGTGTCCCACCATGTTTTCAGTAATAAACACAGGGATAAACTTATTCCCGTTGTGTACAGCAATTGTGTGACCCACAAAGTCAGGCGAGATCATCGAGGCACGACTCCAAGTCTTCACGACACTCTTCTTGCCACTTTCGTTCATGGCAAGCACTCGCTTCTCCAACTTTAGGTCTATATACGGTCCTTTCTTTAGTGATCGGCTCATAATATTTATCTGACTCTATATGTTTTCAGTATCTGTTATTTGCGCTTCTTTTTGGTCGCTCTCTCTATGATATACTTAGAGGAGTGTTTCTTAGGAGCACGTGTCTTCAAGCCCTTAGCATATAGGCCAGTACGGCTTCTTGGGTGACCTCCGGACGCACGTCCTTCGCCACCACCCATTGGGTGATCCACTGGGTTCATCACTACACCACGGTTGTGAGGACGACGACCAAGCCAACGCGAACGACCGGCCTTTCCACTCTGCTCGAGGGCATGGTCTGAGTTGCCGACACTGCCCACGGTTGCCTTGCAACCACTAAAGATACGGCGGGTCTCACCGGAGGGCATCTTGACCACCACATAGTTGCCTTCGCGCGAAGTCAGCTGTGCAAAAACACCTGCTGAGCGGACGAGCTTGGCTCCCTGTCCGGGACGTAGCTCTATGTTGTGTACGACCGTACCGACCGGCATTTTGCCGAGAGGAAGGCAGTTACCCAAGTCGGGAGCAACATTCTCACCGGAGATCACCTGCTGTCCCACTTTCAGTCCATCGGGTGCCAGGATGTATGTTTTCTCACCGTCTGCATAGTAGAGAAGCGCGATGCGCGCCGAGCGATTGGGATCGTACTCTATGGCCTTTACTGTAGCCGGCACACCGTCCTTTTTCCTCTTGAAGTCGATGAGACGAAGACGTTGCTTGTGGCCACCGCCGATGTAGCGGACAGTCATCTTACCTGTGTTGTTGCGGCCACCGGTCTTGCGCTTACCTACTACGAGAGACTTTTCTGGTGCACTTGCTGTGACGGTCTCAAATGTACCAATAATCTTATGTCTTTGGCCCGGAGTCGTGGGCTTTAGTTTCTTAATTGCCATGTCTTTGCTTAGATATTGCTAAAGAAGTCAATGGTCTGACCCTCTGCTAGTGTTACAATAGCTTTCTTGAACGCAGGCTTCTTCCCTTGGATGAGGCCACCGCGGGTATAACGAGAGCTTCGCTTTCCGTCGTACCGCATGGTGTTCACCTGTGTCACTTTCACGCCGTACATCTTCTCGACCGCTTGTGCTATCTCAATCTTAGTAGCAGAAGGGACAACCTTGAAGCCATACCTATTGGACATGGTCTCGGTGATGTCGGACATCTTTTCTGTAATGATTGGTGCTATTAGAGTTTTCATTATTACTGCTCGTTATGCGTTGAGTACGTCGGTTAGCCGCTTGAGGCTGCTTTCTGTCAAAACAACCTTCTGTGCATTCAGGATACGGTAGGTATTGGCCTGGCATGCAGGAGCGAAGGTCACGGTCTTGAGGTTGCGTCCACTCAGCAGGGTGTTTTTATCCGCATTCTCCAGCAAGAAAAGGCTCTTGCAGTCTGCGATATTCAGGCCCTTGAGGATGTTCTTGAATTCTTTCGTCTTGGGGGCATCCATAGCGAAGTCCTCCAGTACGATGATTCCATTTTCCTTTGCACGAAGGCTCAAAGCGGATATACGTGCCAGGCGCTTCACTTTTTTATTGAGCTTGAAGGAGTAGTCTCTTGGCTTAGGGCCAAACACAGTACCACCGCCCTTCAGTAGCGGGCTCTTGATATCACCACGGCGTGCGCCACCGGTACCCTTCTGACGGAAGAGTTTTCGGGTGCTAAATGCCACTTCGCTTCTCTCCTTGGTCTTGGCTGTACCCTGGCGTCTGTTGGCCAAGTGTTGCTTCACGTCCAGATACATCACGTGCTCGTTTGGCTCGATCGCAAAGATAGAGTCTTCCAGAGTCACGGTACGTCCGGTCTCTTCGCCCTTTATATTGAGTACTTTTACTTCCATTTTATTACTTAGTCTTCAATTAATAAGATGGCTCCCTTTGCACCGGGTACACTTCCTTTCACGAGAAGCACATTGTGCTCAGGCATTACTTTCATCACCTCGAGGTTTTGGACAGTCACTCTGCGGTTGCCGTGCTGTCCGGCCATTCTGAGGCCCTTGAATAGCTTTGAGGGGGTTGAGCTGGCGCCCACAGATCCGGGGGCTCTCAGGCGGTTCTTCTGACCGTGAGTGGTCTGCCCTACTCCCGCAAATCCGTGACGCTTCACTACGCCCTGGAAGCCCTTACCTTTGCTGACACCTACTACATCTACGTAGTGGCTGTTTTCAAAAAGCCCAACGGTCAGCTCGTCACCGAGCTTGTAGTCTTCTTTGAAAGACTTGAACTCGGCCAAGTGTCTCTTAGGTGTTACGCCTGCTTTCTTGAAGTGACCCTGTAGAGGTTGGGTGGTATGCTTCTCTTTTTTGTCCTCAAAGCCCACCTGAACGGCGTTGTAGCCGTCAGTCTCTACCGTCTTAACCTGCGTAACCACACAAGGACCTACTTCGATAACAGTGCATGGAATGTTCTTTCCCTCGGCACTGAATACGGATGTCATTCCGATTTTCTTTCCTATTAATCCTGGCATTTCAGTCTTAACGTCTTAGTTCGTTTATCTATTACACTATCTCGGACATTTATCAGATGTCCGTCTTGATTTCAATCTCCACACCACTTGGGAGCTCCAGGCGTGCCAGAGCGTCCACAGTACTGGTGGTGGCGTTGACTATATCGATCACACGCTTGAAGGTGGACAGCTGAAACTGCTCGCGAGCTTTTTTGTTCACGAAAGTGGACCTGTTCACCGTGAATATCCGCTTGTGTGTAGGCAAGGGGATCGGGCCACAGATTTGTACCCCGGTAGGCTCCACAGCCTTCACTATCTTTTCGGCAGACTTATCCACAAGGGTGTGGTCATAAGACTTGATCTTGATTCGGATAATTTGACTCATTACTTATCTCTACTATCTTATATTATATACTCTACAGCATTACTTGAGGAGGTCGACACGTCCGTCACGCTCTTCGAGGACAGCCTGTGCTATGCTGGTTGACATTTGCTCGAAGTGGTCAAAAGTCATGGAGCTGGTAGCACGACCACTCGTGATGGTACGCAGGTCGGTTACGTAGCCAAACATCTCGCTCAGCGGAGTCATTGCCTTTACGACACGTGCGCCATTGACAGTGGAGTCCATTCCCTCTACCTGTCCGCGACGCTTGTTCATGTCGCTAATGACGTCTCCCATGTTTTCCTCCGGTGTCACCACTTCTACCTTCATGATCGGCTCCAGTAGGACGGGACCCGCCTTGGCGGCCGCACTCCTAAAGGCGTTCATGGCGCAGACCTCAAATGAGAGCTGATCGGAGTCCACTGGGTGGTACGATCCATCGATGACGGTCACCTTCAGCTTATCCATAGGATATCCGGCGAGGACACCGGTCTTCATAGCGCGCTCAAAGCCCTTCTGGATAGAGGGGATATACTCCTTGGGGATGTTACCACCCTTAACCTCGTCCACAAACTGCAGCTCACCCTCAAAGTCGGGATCGGCAGGCTCCACACGGACAATCATATCCGCATACTTACCACGTCCTCCGGTCTGCTTCTTGTAGGTTTCACGCAGCTCTACCGGTTGCGTAATAGCCTCCTTGTAGGTCACCATTGGGCGGCCCTGGTTGGACTCTACCTTGAATTCCCTCTTGAGACGGTCGATAATGATCTCCAAGTGAAGCTCTCCCATACCGCTGATCACGGTCTGGCCGGTCTCTTCGTTGGTCTTCACGGTAAATGTTGGGTCCTCCTCTGCCAGCTTGGCAAGTCCCATACCGAGCTTGTCCATATCCTTCTGGGTTTTTGGCTCGATAGCGACAGAGATCACAGGTGCGGGGAACTCCATGCTCTCCAGTGTGATTGGCTGATCCTCGGAGCAGAGGGTATCACCCGTGCGGATATCCTTGAAGCCCACGCCGGCACCGATATCACCACAGAGGATCTCCTCCTTGAAGTTTTGGTGGTTGGAGTGCATCTGGAAAAGCCTGGAGATGCGCTCACGCTTGCCGGTACGGCTGTTGTAGACGTAGCTTCCGGACTCTACCTTGCCGGAGTACACTCTGAAGTAACAGAGTCGGCCGACATAGGGGTCAGTTGCGATCTTGAATACAAGGGCGCAGAGGGGCGAATCCTCGGACACTTCACGCACGATTTCTTTGCTTTCGTCCTGTGGGTCGCGACCGATCACCTCCGGGGTGTCGATTGGGCTTGGGAGGTAAGCGCAGACAGCATCCAGCAGAGTCTGCACACCCTTATTCTTGAAAGAGGAGCCACACATCACAGGGTTCATCTTCATGGACACAGTACCCTTGCGGATTACGGCCTTGATCTCATCCTCGGTGATGGATTCCGGATCCTCAAAGAACTTCTCCATAAAGGCATCATCCAGCTCGGCCAGTGCCTCCAGCAGCTTTTCTCTCCACTCACGGCTCTCGGGCAGTAGCTCGTCGGGGATCTCATCCACCTCGTACTCGGCACCCATTGTCTCATCGTGCCAAAGGATAGCCTTCATGGCCACGAGGTCGATCACGCCCTTGAAGTCCTCTTCTGCACCGATGGGCAATTGGATCGGCACGGCGTTGGCACCCAGCATGTCCCTCATTTGGCGCACAGCCTCCAAGAAGTTGGCACCGGAACGGTCCATCTTGTTGACATAGGCGATACGGGGGACCTTGTACTTATCAGCTTGGCGCCATACGGTCTCGCTCTGTGGCTGGACACCGCTCACTGAGTCAAAAGCGGCGATGGTACCATCCAAGACACGCAACGAACGCTCCACCTCGACGGTAAAGTCCACGTGCCCTGGGGTATCGATAAGGTTGATCTTGTACTTTTGATCGTTGTATTTCCAAAATGTAGTGGTAGCGGCACTCGTGATCGTAATACCACGCTCCTGCTCCTGCTCCATCCAGTCCATAGTCGCCGCACCATCGTGCACCTCACCTATCTTGTGGGTCAGTCCGGTGTAGAATAGGATGCGCTCAGACGTAGTAGTCTTACCGGCATCAATGTGGGCCATGATCCCGATATTCCTTGTCAGCTCTAGATGTGTGGAATTAGCCATTATTTATGCTTGTGTTTGTTTCAAAAAGTCATTTTATCTGCACTTTACCGCGACGATGCGATCATCTGCGGAAGTGTGCAAACGCACGGTTGGCCTCGGCCATACGGTGCATATCCTCCTTACGCTTGAAGGCACCTCCCTGCTGGTTGTAGGCATCTACGATCTCAGCGGTGAGCTTGTCGGCCATGGAGCGTCCGCCACGCTTGCGAGCGAAGTTGATCAGGTTCTTCATGGAGAGAGACTCCTTACGCTCCGGACGTACCTCTACAGGCACCTGAAAGTTGGCACCACCGATACGACGTGTCTTGACCTCTACATGGGGGGTCACATTCTCTAGCGCGGACTTCCAGATCTCCAGAGGAGTCTTCTCCTCGTTGGGAAGTTTGCTCTTCACGCCTTCCAGAGCCTTATAGAATATCTCGAAAGACAAGTTCTTCTTCCCATCATACATCATGTGGTTTACAAACTTGGTTACCTTCACCTCTCCAAACACGGGATCCGGAAGGATGTGCCTCTTTTTTGGTTTAGCTTTTCTCATTTTTGTTCTCTAAGTAAGTTGACCCACCTTTCATCCTCACGCAAGCGACAAGGGCCCTTATGCCCATCACCTGCAGACTACTCCGGTGAGATAGCTTCTCGTTGGCAAAGGCCACGAGTAAAAAAAATAAGCAATTTACGTCCAAGCCGGCTTGTCCTCGCACCGTTGTCTCTTTGATCCTGTGGCATGGGGTGCCCCATTCCGACACCCATTGATTTCGTTCACACCACTCACCCCGGGCCACCTATAGCCTCGGTGTGCGCAAAGTAGAGCAAGCAGATACGGAAAAGACCTCCGCAACTTGGCTCTAGACTTCTCTAGATTGTTTTTGTTTTCACATTCACTCCACACAGACGCCCCATAGGGGGCTGTGACGAGCGTCTATCCGACCAGATCAGGATCTCAGCAGGCCACACGCTCTGTGCCACGCCTGCTCACCCACGTCGGTGATTTCTCCACTTCTCTTCGTCCGGGCTAGCCCATAAGCTTTCACGACCCGCCCCACTTCGGCATAGGATGCCTGACACGATCACGCCCTTCTCTCAAGAGAGGAGCTCCTCGGCCACAAGTGGCGATGAGTATGCACTCACCGGGATTTCGATACTCTAGTGACACCCTGCTGTTCTTAGTCAGCCACGGCCTTACCGGGCGAGCCTCACCTCGCCGTCACCATTTCTTATTTCGATCTTTTACTCAGCGTGGACACCTCCACACTTATCCCCTCTCCCAAAGACAAGTGCGCCCACTCAGGGGACGCAACCTACTTACTTCTTGGCGTCCTTTGGTCGCTTGACACCGTACTTGCTTCTGCGTTGCGTGCGTCCCTGCACACCACTGGCATCCAGCGTACCACGCACAATGTGGTAGCGAACACCTGGGAGGTCCTTCACACGACCACCACGCACCAGCACGATCGAGTGCTCCTGAAGGTTGTGACCTTCACCGGGGATGTAGGCATTGACCTCCTTGCCGTTGGTCAGGCGGACACGAGCCACCTTTCGCATAGCAGAGTTAGGCTTCTTAGGCGTAGTGGTATATACACGCACACACACGCCACGACGCTGCGGACATGCACCCAGAGCAGGGCTCTTGCCCTTCTCCTCCATCGTTTCACGGCCCTTGCGGACGAGTTGTTGAATCGTTGGCATTTACTTTATTACTCTGTTAGTTAGTTCTCAATTACTTACCCACAGGGCAAGTCTTAATCGACTGCAAAGGTACAGAAAATATCTGTGTCTGCCAAACCTCTTTCGTGTGATTTTTTTGGGGGGGGCACCCTCTTATTTTCGGTGGGGCCTTTGGCACTCGGGCTTGATCATCACCCGGGGAGCGACTTTCCTCGCCTCTTTTCCGCCTCGTGTTTCACCTTTGGACCTGGGCAAAAAGGGGCTATTTCCGAGCCACTTTTCAACGTTTTTCTGAACTCTTTTGTAAACGCCTAAGTATCTGCGCATTGTAGAGGTACCGTTTTTTCACGGATAGAAACGTTTGGTTTCACGGATAGAAGCAACACTTTTCACGGATAGAAGAAAATGGTTTCACGGATAGAAGAAAAATCCGGATCGCCACGAGGTGACTTTTTGCACTCCGGTGAGCTCCCCCCAAAAAAAAGCGAGGGTGCGCAACAGCTGTTGCGCACCCTCGTCATCATTGTGGGAGAGTAGTCTCCCGATATTTTGGTCTACCGCTCTCCACTCCTCACGACCTAGGTCGCTTGACAGTGGTGGGGGTAATCTTCCGTCGCCTGATCAGAAGAATAGGCTAAAGCCAATGGTCGGAACGATACGGCCTACGGTCGAGGTCACCTTGTCCAGCTTCATTGAAGTCTGCTGGTAGCCAAGCTCGCAAGAAACGGCCACATTGGACTGCAGGAAGTAGGCTGCACCAAGTCCGGCACCAAAGGCAAGGCCACCTTTGTTGGTTGAGACTTTTACGTCATTGGCTTTTACAGTTCCGTTCACACCTGCATATCCTACATAGAGGTTGGCATAAGGCTTGATCTCGGACTCAAGTGGCAGGAAGTAGGTAACCTTTGGTGCCACTACGTACGCCAGGGCGCTGTTTCCGGCTTGGCCCTCATGCTTCAGCTCCACACAAGCTCCCAAAGCTAGGTTGTCCACCACAAAGTAACCCCCATCGACAGCGAGGTTGAACTCGGTTGGAAGGTTTTTTTTCACGGTCTGGTTGCCTGCCTTGGTGAAGACGGTGGCTGCAAAGTTGAGCCCGGTGTTGGCTTTAGCAAAGCAGTGTCCGGCTTCTGTCTGTGCCAGTGCGCTGGTTGATGTGAGCGCAAATACGCTCAGTGCGATTGCAAGAATACTCTTTTTCATCGTTTTACGTAATTTAATTGATTAATAAACATTCATCTTTTATCTAGGCTCTAATGCGACTCGTCTCACCGACTTGTCGCATGAGCCAGGGCAAAGGTAATAAAAAACATTGGGACAACCACCCTCGCGCTCTCCTCTGTGTGTTGTTTCCTGCTCCATACGGAGGTCACCCGAGGGAGAGGGTCAGGACTTGGATGTTTTTTCGGAGTGGCGGGATAATGCGACAGAGTCGTGCGACAAGCGAATAGGGTGCCATCAGATCCATGATAGCCGACCCCCGCAGACAAGTGGCACCGGGGAGCAAAGCGGCCATTTCGGCTCCGGACCCAAATCCACTCACAAAATTGGCCCTCGAGTGTTTCAGCTCGTCATGGTATTTTCCCCGACCGACCATCATGGGATGGGCGACGTCGGCGACCAATAGGACTTGGGAGCCCAGGCACTTTCGCAAAAGCTCCAACAAGGTCTGCACCTCCTCCCTCGTAAAGTACATCAGTACCCCCTCCATGGAGAGGACAAAGGGGCTTTGCTCTGAGGGTGCGAGCGACTTGATCTGCCGCAGTATCTTTTCGTCCAAGACACTGCCGCTCAGGCTGTGAACCTCCCGCCCACCCGGGAGAGGTGGCACCACCTGCCGGCGCACCTGCATCACCTCGGGGAAGTCGAGGTCGACGAGCACTGCATCCTGGCGCATCCGTCCACTCAGGCGGTGAAACCGAGTGTCCAGTCCACAACCGGCGTTGACCACCACTGGAGCCACCCCGGATGTGTCACTGAGCTGCTTCACCTGAGCATCTATCTCTCGTGCCCTAACGAGGCAACCGATGTAGCTCATACTGTGCGAGCCCTTGGTATAGGCGGACCAGTCGTAGTCCAGGTGTTCGTAGATGGTTGTCACTACCGGATCATCCAGGATCGGATGCTTGCTTTGCACATCCTCGTAGCGCATCAGCAGGGGGATGAATAGAGTATCCTGCACCCCGTCCGTAATCCTTTCCGTCATTACTTTTTTCTCCATATTCTTCACGTTTTGATTGATGAACAAATTTGCTTCTTGTTCTGAAAAAGGAAACGGTGAGCCACATGAAGTTTTTGTCCATGTGGCTCACCGTTTTTTGTCGTACTATGGTTGTTGTCTTATGCTTTTGGTACGCGATCATTGTCTCTAGGTAGTGCGACTCGACTCTCCGGTAGCAGCAACCATTGCCAGCCACCGGTCCCGAAGTAGACGTAGTCTTTTATAAAGTCTTCTAGGCCAGTCTCACTCAGGTCGTCGGTTGAGGCCACGAGCAACATGACATTCATCCAGTTGGTCGTCTGATGTCTGATAAAAAGTGGCGAGACCGGCTCGATCTTTTCGGACAAAAGAAGACTCAGCCTAGACATGAAGTGCATGCTCCTGTCCACTGCTTTCTCCAGCTGTTCGGTCCAGTACTTTCTCACCTCCGGCTCTCCGAGGTAGCGCTGAACAAAGGCTAGCTCTTGTCGGTGGTTGATGGAAAAAGTGACCATCTCCCGTACCCACATCTCCTGATAGGCTTCTGACGAAAAGAGCAAGTCCGGGGATTGCAACTGCGTCTCCTCCTTTTCGAAAAGTTTGGAGATAGACCTGTCGAGAGGCGACAAGACAGCCCGCAGGATCGACTCCTTGCTGTCGAAGTAGGCATAGAGCTGACTCAGCCCAATGCCCGACAACTCGGACACATCCCGCATACCCACTGCGGCATACCCTCTGGACAAGAATGCGCCCTTGGTGGCGGTGACGATCTGGTCACGAATCACGGAGTCCTGCTCTCTTTTCATAACACTGCAAAGGTGGAGATAAGTCGGGTGCCGTGCAATACCACAGTGTAGGTATTTTGACACCACTGACCTAGAGGGCCTGATACAAAAAAGGCGGAGCAGGAGGGCCAATGACCATCCTGCTCCGCCTGTGTATCTGAGCCGAAGACGAGACTCGAACTCGTGACCTACGCATTACGAATGCGTTGCTCTACCAACTGAGCTATTTCGGCTTGTTGGGCAAAGGTACCAAAAATCTCAATGCACCGCCAATAGATCGGAGAGAAATGCTTGGAGCTCTTTTTCCATCCCCGGGAGGAGGGGGGTGTCGGTGACGGACCAGTCGTTGGAAAGGTTCAGCAAAATCCGATCCTTGGGTGCGACTCCATCGTTATAGCGGACGGTGATGGGTGCCTGAAAGATAGGACGCTCAAAGAACTCCTCCGCCTTGAGCTGCCGAATAACCGTCGAGGTCGCAGCCAAAGCCCGGTCGGCATTTTGCGAGAGGCTGTCGGGGTCCTCGGAGATCCACGCATAGACCGTAAGGGTCACAGACACGGCCTCGTCGGGGGTGCTGATCGTGACCTCGCCTCCGGTGAGGTCGAGCTGGATCATGACCTCGCTGAGGATCACCACACTCTTGCTGTCGAGTGCCTCGTAAAAGTCCTCAAAGGCTCCTCGGATAAGCTGTTGCTCTTTTTGCAAATCGGACATGGCCAATAACTTATAGGATGGTTAGTGAAGTGCCTCTATGCTTCGGTGTGGCCAAAGTGGGCAAGTCTGGTCCGGATGCTCTCCAGCTTGGCCAGTGTGTCTTGCTCTTTGCGTCGCTCAAGTGCGACCACGCTCTCGGGGGCATGTTGGACGAACTTCTCGTTATTCAACTTTCCTTGCACACCCTTGAGGAATCCCAGTAGGTGCGTCTCTTCGGCCCGGAGCTTGGCGATCTCCTCGGCGACATCAATATGTCCCTCCATGGGAACCCCAAAGGCGTGCACCCCTACTGCAAAACGCTCGAGTGTGGCACTCTCTGCCGGTTTTTCCTCCAGCACCTCGCTGATATTGGCCATCTTGCTCACCACAGCTTTCATCGACTCTGTGATCACCCCCTTGGGTGCATAGAGGCTCAGACTGTCGCGGGGCGAAAGGCCCTTGGTGGCACGGAGATTGCGGATATTGGTAATAATGTCTCTGGCAACCTCCATATCGGCGAGGACAGTCTTGTCGGGCTCTGCATACTTGGGTAGCTGCGCCAGCATGATACTCTCCCCATCTCGGCGCTCTCTGAGAGCCTGCCACAACTCTTCGGTAATGAAGGGCATGAAGGGGTGCAGCAACATCAGGAGTTGTTCAAAAAAGCCATTGGTTGCCTCCAGTGTCTCGGCATCGATAGGACGGCCATACTCCGGCTTGACAAGCTCTAGGTAGGTACTGCTAAAATCATCGCGGACAACTCGGTACAGGAGCAGCATCGCATCGCTGATACGGTACTTGCCAAAGTGGTCTGCAAGTCGGGTCGCTGTGTCACTGAGGAGGTGGCCAAACCACTTGACAGCCTCCCTCTGGACCGGTGTCTGCGAGACCGTATCGGAGACCTCCCAGCCTTGGATCAGTCGGAATGAGTTCCACACCTTATTATTGAAGTTTCGTCCCTGCTCACACAGTCCCTCGTCAAATAAGATATCATTGCCTGCGGATGCCGCACTCATCAACCCCATACGCACCCCATCGGCACCGTACTGCTCTATCAGCTTGATAGGGTCGGGGCTATTGCCGAGCTGCTTGCTCATCTTGCGTCCGAGCTTGTCGCGGACAATACCGGTCAGGAATACGTTGCGGAATGGTGGTTGCCCCATGTACTCGTAGCCGGCCATGATCATCCTGGCAATCCAGAAAAAGAGGATATCCGGTCCGGAGACTAAGTCGGAGGTGGGGTAGTAGTACTTTAGGTCGTCATTGTCGGGCTTGAGTGGGTCGCCAAAGACACTGATCGGCCACAACCACGATGAAAACCAGGTGTCCAGCGTGTCCGGATCTTGCTCAAGTGACTCGAGCGTGAGCGAGTCATCGCCTGTGAGTCGTCGTGCCTCATCCAGTGCGATCTCTGGAGTCTCCCCCACGACGATCCTACCATCCTCGAGATAGTAGGCCGGGATGCGGTGTCCCCAGTAGAGTTGGCGTGAGATATTCCAGTCCTTGATGTTTTCCATCCAGTGGGCATAGACGCCCTTGAATCGCTCGGGCACCAAGCGTACTGTGTCGTCCATGACGGCTCGGTAAGCCGGCTTGGCAAGGTCGGTCATCTTCAGGAACCACTGCATCGACAGCTTGGGCTCAATGGGGACGGAGGTCCGCTCCGAAAAGCCCACCGTATTGTCGTAGTCCTCCACCCGCTCCATCAGCCCCAGGTCGGCCAGCTCCTGTGAAAAAGTCTCCCGCACCTCAAAGCGATCCCTACCGGCATACTTACCCGCCTGGTCGTTGAGGGTGCCATTGTCGTTGAAGACCTCGATCGCCGGTAGGCGATGCTTTTGTCCGAGCATGTAGTCGTTGATGTCGTGCGAGGGAGTCACCTTTAGGCAACCGGTCCCAAACTCCACATCGACATACTCATCCTCTATGATCGGGACAGAGCGCCCCACCCCGGGGACAATCACTCGCTTGCCTCGCAGCCAGTGGTACCGCTCATCCGTGGGGTTGATGCAGACTGCCGTGTCGCCAAATATCGTCTCCGGACGCGTGGTGGCGACTATGATGTACTTATCGGGCATCCCCTCCACATAGTAGCGGACATAGTAGAGCTTGCTGTGCACGCTCTTGTGGATCACCTCCTCGTCGGAGATGGCGGTACGTGCCTCCGGATCCCAGTTGACCATCCGCACCCCTCTGTATATCAGCCCTTTTCGGTAAAGGTCACAAAAGACACCTATCACCGCTTTGGCTCGTGGCTCATCCATGGTAAAGGCCTCCCGATCCCAATCGCAGGAGGCACCGATCTTCTTGAGCTGGTTGATGATGATCCCACCATGCTCATGAGTCCAGTCCCATACATGTGAGAGAAACTCCTCACGGGTCAGGTCACTCTTCTTGATTCCCTCCTTGGCCAGTTTTTGGACCACTTTTGCCTCAGTGGCGATAGAGGCGTGGTCGGTCCCGGGCACCCAGAGGGCGTTGTAGCCGGTCATGCGCGCACGACGGACCAGGATATCTTGTATCGTATTATTGAGCATGTGCCCCATGTGGAGGACGCCGGTGACATTGGGGGGTGGGATCACGACCGTGAAGGCCGGCCGGTGATCGGGATGGCTGGAAAAGAGCTTGTGTTCTTGCCAGTAGGCGTACCACTTATCTTCCACTTCGAGTGGATTGTACTTCGCACTTAGTTCGGTTGACATGCTTTCTGTATTCTATAGTTTTGGCTTGGTGTGCCCTCCTCTGCGACTAGGGGTCAGCTCCGCAACACGCCATGTGGAGCGAACGATGACCGGCAGGTCGTGGCAAAAAATTGGCACACAGTCAGGGTACAAAGTTAAGGTTTTTATCTCACATCTCCCCTATTTTTCGCCCACTCCGACCGAATGAATTTGCCCAAAATCAAGGGGGCCCTAACTCGCTCTAAACCAAAGTCCCCGACAGCCCCCATTTTTTCACGGATAGAAGCGTTCGGTTTCACGGATAGAAGCAAATGATTTCACGGATAGAAGAATTGACGTCCTTGTATATAAGCAAAAATTGGGTATAAATCGAGATGGTCAATGGAATTCACTCAACAAAAAAAAGAGCCCCCTCGAAAAGGGCTCCTAAAACAAAGCCGGTCCGGAAGAGTGCACCCCCCTCCCGGTCCGGTCTAATCCCAAAAGCCCATGCTGTCGAGCATCTCCTGCTCGTCCTCCGGAGTGTAGTCGGTCACCTCGTCCTCCTCTTCGTCGTCGGTCTCTGTATCGTCCCAGTCATCGTACTCAGGAAATATGTAGCTCTCAAGGTCTCGTCGCTCTTTTTTGGTCGGTCTGCCGAGTCCTTTTTGCCTTTGGTTGGCGGCTCGCTGCAGCTCTAGGAGCTCATACTCCTCCGGTGGGGTGGTGTTTTTGATGAAATTGGGGACCAACTTTGGCCCCACGCGTCCCGGGGTGATGGCCAGCACCTTGAAGGAAAAAGTGACCGGAGGCTTGCGCACGTTCACCGTGTCGCCCACCTTGACAATCGTCGAGGGTTTGCCGGGACGTCCGTCTACTTGGACTCGGCCGTTTTTGCAGGCTCTGCCGGCAAGTGCTCGGGTCTTGAATATCCGCACGGTCCAGAGCCACTTGTCGAGGCGTATCTCAGTCATGTTGCTTTCCCTTGGTGTTGTGGATATTCATGGCCCTCTCGATACCGATGAGGCAAAAGTCTCGGATCGTCTCTACCGCTTGGGCACAGAGGGGCTCCATCTCGGCCTCCTCTTGGGGCGAAAAAGGCTCCAGTACGTAGGCGATCTGCTCTCCGCGCGAGAAGTCGTGTCCGATACCGATCCGCAGGCGCGCATAGGCTTGTGTCCCGATGGTCTGCTGTATATGCTTGAGTCCGTTGTGCCCACCATCGCTGCCTTTTGCCCGAAGTCTCTGTGTCCCAAAGGGCAATGCCAGCTCATCGACGACGACTAGGAGGTTTTGGACGGGGATGTTTTCTTTTTGCAACCAGTAGCGGACGGCGTTGCCACTGAGGTTCATCATCGTGGAGGGCTTGAGGAGCAGGAGTTGCTTGTTTTTGACCCTGATCTCCGCTGTCTCTCCGTATCGCCCGGGGGCAAAAGTGGCGCCCGTGTCAGCGGCGAGATGGTCCAGCACGATAAATCCGGCATTGTGCCGCGTCCGCTCGTACTCGGCTCCGGGGTTTCCGAGGCCGACGATGAGGTATTTACTTGAGCTCATTTCGTTCGTTTTTCCACTGAAGATACGCTTCAGCCACAGTACAAAGTTGTTCATACCACTCTTCTCCAAAGGCTCGCACCAGGGGGGCTTTCACAAATTGGTAGACCCGCACGCCTACTTCGCGTCCGTGCTTGCGCGCCGGCTCGCAGATCGGGAACCAACGCTCGTAATTGAGGGCCACTGTGTCACCCATACGCTGCATGCGTATCGGGAATAGGTGGCAGGAGAGGGGCTTGTAGAAGTAGGGATTGGCACCCTCGGTGTAGCCTTTCTCAAAGGCACAGCGCGCCGACCCATCTGCCTCAAAGCAGGTGAAGACACACTGGCTCCTGCCTGCCGCTATCATGGTGACTGTCTCCCCATCCTCATCGGTGTAGGTGAGGCCATGCTTGCGGATATAGCGTTGCTGGGCCTCGGGGATGTAGGTGCGGACCAGGGGATAGGTCTTCTCCAGAAGGGGTTCCTCCTGTGCCAGCACCGGTGCTCCACTGTCTCCCTCGATACAGCAGGCTCCGTGGCAAGCGTCGAGGTCACAGCAGAAGTAGGTGTCGATGACTTCGCTGCTGACCAGGATGCCATCTACGTCTAGTATACTCATTTGCTTGATACTCTTCTAAAAAAACTGCCCATAGTGGTGGGCCCGTACCATCTCTCGATAGGTAGGATCACTACACCACTTTGGGCAGTTTTGTATCCCCTCGTGGGGTGTTTTGTCGGGCTTACTCTGCCGGTTGGTCTCCGGTGCCCTCTTCGGTCTCCTCGTCTTCCTCCTCTACAGCTCCTGCGCTACGTGCGGCACGTGTAGCACGTACAGCGGCGACTACGGCGTTTTTGGAGTTGAGGATCTCTAGGTTTTCAAACTCCAGCTCACCCACCTTGAGCACCTTGCCCAGGCGAAGCTTGCTGATGTCTACGTGCAGACGCTCAGGTACATTGCTGTAGAGGCCCTTGACCTTGAGCTTGCGCATGTCTTGGTTGAGCTTACCACCGGCACGCACACCGATAGCGTGACCATCCAGCTGCACCGGTACCTCTATCACAATGGGCTTGTCGGCATAAACCTCCAAGAAGTCAATGTGAATGATGGCATCGGTCACGGGATGAAACTGTAGCTCCTGTAGGATGCAAGTGTGTACCTGTCCGTCGACATCCAGGTTGATCAAGAAGATATCCGGGGTGAATACCAGGTTGCGCACATCGCGCTGTGACACCACGAGATTGAGGTTCTTCTCTCCACCGTAGATTACAGCGGGGATGAGGTCTTGCTTGCGTAGGGCTTTGGCGGCAAACTTGCCGATGTTTTCGCGCGCCTGCGCTTTTAGTGAATAAGTTTTCATTGGTATTGTGTTGTTGTGTTACTCAAAAAATCCAATTCGCCGGCACGTGAGGGTCACGCTCTGCTGTGTGCAGTTGCCACGAATTTGTTTTTCCCATCACACCTTAGCTTTATCACTTGTGTGTCAGGCTTCGGTTGACTCCTCTTGCTCCTCAGCGACCACCTCGGTCTCCTCGGTGGCTTCTTCGCCATCGGTGGCGAGCTGGCGTGCACGCTCAGCTTGGTGTGCCTCTTCTTCAGCCTTGGCGGCTGCCTTGGCGGCTGCGATCTCAGCTGCGTTTTCGGACACGACGATCAGGGGGATCTCCACGGTCACATCCTTGTGAAAACGCACACGAGCCACATACTCACCTACCTCCTTGATACCACCGGCGATGAGCAACATCTTGCGGTTGACATCGTGTCCCTGTGCCTCTAGGGCATCGGCCACCATGGTGGGGGTTACGGAGCCGTAGATACGACCGGTGTTGCTGGTCTTTACGCTCAGCTCTACCTTTACGTCCTTGAGTTTTGCTGCCTGCTCTTGTGCTTTGGCAAGCAGAGCGGCGAGCTTGTGTGCTTGCTGGCGTTGGTCCTCAGCGAGTTGCCTCAGGGCTGAATCGCTGGCAATGACTGCCTTGCCTTGCGGGATTAGAAAGTTGCGTCCATACCCGGCTTTCACCTCAACCACTTCGTCTTTGAAGCCTAGGTTGGGCATATCTTCTTTCAAAATAACTTTCATATTCTGTCTCCTTTTGTTTTTGCTATGATTCTATACTACTACCGACTTGTCCGGACCACTAGTCCATCAGGTCAGTCACGTAGGGCAACAGTGCCAGATGGCGCGCACGCTTGACTGCTTGTGCCACACGGCGTTGGAACTTCAGCGAGTTGCCCGTAATACGACGAGGAAGGAGCTTGCCCTGCTCGTTGAGGAACTTTTTCAAAAACTCGGGATCCTTGTAGTCCACGTACTTGATGCCTGCCTTCTTGAAGCGGCAGTACTTCTTTGGCTGGTTGATAGGCCCTCTGAAGCGTCTGGATTTCGTATTCTTTATTGCCATGGTCTCTTACTTAGTTTTCTTCCGTGTTTTCTACTTCATTGCTCTCCTCTGCCTTTTGCTCGGTCTCCGGGGCAACAGTTGCCGGTTTTTCGGAACGGAGACGGCGACGCTTCTCAGCGTACTCGTGGGCATACTTGTCCTGCTTGAAAGTCAGGAAGCGAATAACATGCTCGTCACGACGGAAGTTGACCTCCAACGTGTCTACAAAGTTTGACTCTGCATCAAACTCTACAAATACATAGTAGCCGGTAGACAGGCGTTGGATAGGATAAGCGAGCTTGCGCTGGCCCCACTCCTCCTTATTCACGACCACACCACCGTTGTCGGTGATCAGGGTAGTGAACTTGTCTACCGTTTCCTTTGTCTGATCAGCAGACAAAACGGGAGTTAGAATGAAAACGGTTTCGTAGTGATTCATCATCTGTTTGTTTGGTAAATAAATAAAATTATAGATGTTGTTGTCATCACAAATACACACCAAGAACACTCTGTATCGCCCTCACCTCATCGGGAGAGACGGCACAAAAATGCTCCTGAGAGAGCGAACGATCCCCATAGGGATCCGTCTTTCTCACCGGCAAAGATACCAAAACTTTCTATTTTGGGAAACTAGGTCTCGCAAAACGACGAAACCCCGGGGCGTCTCCTTGATCAGGAGATGCCTCGGGGCTTGAGTTTTTTTTTAGGGTACAGTGGACCGGCCGACCGGGGTCACTGCTTTTGGCGGTAGGTCTTGCGGGCGCGCCTAAAATCTTCGCGCTCTTCCCGCTTGCGCATGCGGTACTCCCGCTTTCGTTGCCAGACACCCTGCTCGGTCTGCTCTTGCACGTAGTCGTTGCGTTTACCGGCAAAAAGCTCATACCCTCTCAGCTCACACTCGAGAGAGCCATTGTAGAGTGTCTCTTTGTGAAACTGCTTTAGGCCTATTGCGTTGAACCCCTCCTCTATGTTTGAAGAGATGATCCAAGCATTCCATCCGGTGAATGTGTGCTTGAGGGTGGTGCCTATATTTTTGTACAGCTCCTCCAGTGCGTCCGGCCGCAGTCGCTCACCATAGGGAGGATTGGTCACGAGCAGCCCGGTCTCTGAGGGCTTGAGTGCCTCGGTGTAGTCCTCTATCTTTCGGACTGCCAACTCGACGTATCGGTCCACTCCTGCTTTGCGCACATTGCCACGGGACATGGCGATCGCTTTGGGGTTGCTGTCGGAGCCGTAGATCTTGTACTCGAAGCGTCGCTCCTCCCAATCTTCCATCACCTCACTGAATAGCTCGCTGTCGTAGTTGCTCCACCGCTCAAAAGCAAAGCTCTCACGGAAAAGTCCCGGTGGGATATTCGCCGCTATCAGAGCCGCCTCTACAAGAAAGGTTCCACTCCCGCACATAGGATCTAGGAAGTTGGACTGACCCTGCCAGCCTGCGCGGAGCAGAATCCCGGCAGCTAGGACTTCGTTGATGGGGGCCTCGGTCTGGCTAAGCCTGTAGCCCCGCTTGTGCAAGCTTTCGCCGGATGCGTCCAAGGCTATGGTCACTCGCTCGTCGGCAATGTGTACATGAAAGCAGAGGTCAGGGTCGGTCACCGAAACGTTGGGCCGACGTTGCTCGCGATCCCTGAAGTAGTCTGCGATGGCGTCTTTCACACGATAGGCTACAAACTTGCTGTGCGTGAAGGTCGCTGAGTAAACCACTGTATCCACAGCAAATGTATCTTTTGGCCGGAAATACTGTGACCAGTTGACTTTGTGGTACAGATGGTCGTAGATTTCGTCGGGGTTTTTGGCATCGAACTGATCGATCGGCACCAGTATCCTCAGCGCAGTCCGTAAAAAAACATTTGCCTTGTATAGGGTTCGCAACGTGCCACTAAAGGCTACCATTCGCCGTCCGGGTTGGATATCTGTGGCCCCGATCGTACGGAGCTCTTCTGCCAAGATATCCTCTAGTCCGAAGAGGGTCTTAGCAAGCATGGTAAAGGGTTTCTCTCCGGTCATAGGGCTAGTAGGTGCGGCAGTTGTCATTGGTTGTGAGGGTTTATTTGTTTTTGTTTGGTGGCAAATTTACTACTTTTTTAGCAATCCGGTGGTGCTTCTCGACCGTTTATTTCCCAGCTCTAAGCGGGTGAAAGTCGGTCATGACAGAGGCGGGGGGGCGACCGTTGAGGTAGGCTTCTTTCATGAAGTCCATATATGGGGCAACGTGCCGAAAGTAGCGGAAATACCCCGAGCAGAGATAATTGTGCCCAGGATTACCGTATTCGTCGCAAGCGAAGCGGTTTTTGGGACACTCACCCCAGCAGGCAAAAAGATACTCACACTCGCGACACTGGCGTGTCAGAGTGTCAAATTTGTCTCTGCCAAACTTTTGCTGACGCTCGCTGTACATCATCTCCACAAGTGTCTTGGAGCGGATGTTGCCTAGCTTATACTCGGGAAAGACAAAGTGGTCGCAACTGTAGACATCGCCATTGTGCTCCATCACCCCAGCATGTCCGCAGTACTGCGCCATGGAGCATACCCCGGGAGTGACTCCGACCCAATTGGCGAGGGTGGCATCGAACAGCTGGATATAGTAGGTGCCGACATCGGACTTGACCCACTCGTCGAATACCCCGATGAGAAAATCGCCCCACTGCTCGGGGGTAACGGAAAAGGGGGTAAGCTCGCCTTTTTCTGACACATGCGCCAGCTTGGTCCCATCGGGGTGGGCTGCCGTGCGCTCCACTATGGGCGTAAACTGTATATAGTGGCACTCTAGCTCCTTGAAGAACTGATAAAAAGAAACCGGGTCCCCGACATTGATGTCGTTGACCACGGCAAGTGCATTGTATTCGACTCCATGCTTTTTGAGCAAGTTGATAGCCCTGAGTACTCTGTGATGGGTGGGTTGTCCGGTGGGGGTCTGGCGATAAGCGTCGTGTGCCGCTTTGCCTCCGTCTATGGAGATCCCGACGAGGAAGTTGTTTTTCCTAAAAAACTCGCACCAGGTGTCATTGAGGAGTAGGCCATTGGTTTGCACAGCGTTGTCGATGCGCCTGCCTCCGGCATACCGGCGTTGCAACTCAAGGGCTTTTTGGTAAAAGGCAAGGGGGCGCATGAGTGCCTCACCTCCATGCCATGTAAAGAGGACCTCCGGGGTTGTCTGGCTGGTGATGTACTCACGCACATATCGCTCCAGGAGGTCGTCACTCATGATCTGGTGAGCAGCCCGACCATCAAAGAGGTTGGACTTTTCGAGATAGTAGCAGTAGGTGCAGGCTAGGTTGCAGTAGGATCCGGCCGGCTTGGCCATCACGTAGAGTGGTCGAGCAAATGGTAATCCTATACTCATATCAACAGAACACTCCGGCTAGGATCTAAAAAGGAGACGAAAAGCCTCGTCCACTCGACTGACCGGTAGGACTTGGATAGGAAACTCAGATAGATCTAGGCCTTTGATATTGTCGGCGGGGAGAATAATGGTCTGAAACCCGATCTTGGCCGCTTCTTTGATCCGTGGCAGGATATGCGAGACAGCTCGCACCTCGCCACTCAAGCCCACCTCTCCCGTTATGCAGACATTTCTAGAAATTGGGATATCCAGGCTAGAGGAAAGCACGGCACTCAGCACAGCTAGGTCAATAGCTGTATCCGAGACATAAAGGCCTCCGGCAATATTGAGGAAGACATCCTTCTGGATCAGCTTGAAGTTGGCACGCTTTTCCAGCACCGCCAAGAGCATATTGGCACGTCGCAGATCACAGCCGGTACTTGAGCGTTGCGGTGTACCGTAAACGGCAGAGCTGACCAATGCTTGTACCTCGAGCAGGAGTGGACGCTGTCCCTCCACACTGACCCCAATACAGATACCACTGAGGGAGGAGTCATTTCCGGTCAGGAGCATCTCGGAAGGATTGACCACCTGGCGGAGCCCGTCGCGGAGCATTTCGTAGAGTCCTATCTCTGAGGTGTTGCCAAATCGGTTTTTCATAGCCCGAAGGATGCGGTACTGGTGATTTTGATCACCCTCAAACCGTAGCACCGTATCGACCAAGTGCTCCATTATCTTGGGACCGGCAATGGAGCCATCCTTAGTGATATGTCCGACAATAATGACCGGGATATCGTACTCTTTGGCAAAGGTAAGCATCTGAGCTGTGCACTCCCGCACTTGGCTGGGGCTACCTGGCGAGGATTCGGAGCGGGAGCTCTGCATGGTCTGAATGGAGTCAATGACCAAAAGGTCGGGAAGGACCTCCATGGCGGTCTCGAGGATTACATCCATCTGGGTCTCACTATATAGTAGACAATGATCTACCCGGTCGGCATCGATCAAGCGCTCTGCGCGTAGCCGTATCTGCCCCGGACTCTCCTCCCCACTGACATAGAGGGTCTTCAGCTCGGGGTTACGCACTACGCTTTGCAGGATTAGGGTACTCTTGCCTATGCCAGGTTCGCCTCCGATCAGGACCAAAGAGCCCTTGACCAATCCTCCGCCCAGTACACGATTCAGCTCTCCATCCTTCAGATCCATTCTGGGAGCCGAGTCACCCGATACTTCGGATAGCGGAGTGGGATAGTTGTCTGTTGCCAAGCGATCTTTTCGGATACGGACACCAGGTTCATCGGGTCCCACCTTGTACTCTTTCAGGGTATTCCATTCGCCACAGGTCGGGCATTTCCCGGACCACTTGGGAAAGTCTGCACCGCATTCAGTACAGATATATACGGTTTTTAGTTTACTTTTAGCCATTAGGATCGTGTTACGATGAGACCATCCTGCGACAGGTGCATATCCACCATTCTTGCCGTACTATTTGGGGTGTTTCCCTTGAGTTGTTTGCATATATACCGAGCTGCATCGGGGTCTTTGGCAACGATATACAGGAACCCTCCACCGCCGGCACCTGGGAGTTTATACCCTAGAGCATAGTCCTTGATGCCTGAAATGATGGCCTCGATTTGAGGCGTGGTAGAGCCTTCATCCAGCTTTTTGTTGGCACTCCAGGACTCGGTCAATATACTACCATAGGCGTCTAGATCATCCTTACCTATAGCATCAGCCATATCATATGCCAGTTGCTTGATTTGTCGGAGGTGAGCCAGAGTGTCGTGTTCATTGAGCATCATACGCCGGACAATCCCGCCCAAGATACTTTTTGCCTGCCGTGTGAGCCCAGTATAGTAGAGCAGATGACACTCCGGGGTCCGAAAGACAGAGTCCGACAACCACTGCATGCGTGGCTCCTGTTGTCCTTTCTCGGTCGTGATCAGCTTGACCCCGCCAAACACACCTCCCCATTGATCTTGCCAGCCACCACCACTCGTCAGCATTTGCTCCAAGAGTAGAGTCCGAGACGCCAGCGCCTCTTTCGTCCAGTGCAGTCCGAAATAGTTGCTGAGTGCGCCCAAAACCGTTGCACCCAAAATAGAACTTGTTCCCAGCCCGGAGCCGGCCGGAACAGCCGACAGCAAGGTCACCTCCAGCCCGCCTCCTATTCGATCCAAGAGGTCCGGCATAGACTCGCCACGACGATAAACACCACAGAGGCATAGCGCAGCCTTGGGGATGGAAAAAGGGTCACCCAGCCGGCGATACCACGTGAGTTGGTCAGGTGTCGTGATCATTTCGCGCAACCCCATATCGATGGAGTGCAAGATAATCTGCCCCGATGGATTGGGACGGACGTACACTTGCAGGGGTTCTTGCCCGTTGAGCGTGAGGGAAAAGTTGGTCACCGCCCCACCCTCATAGATGCAGTACGGTGGTGTGTCGCTCCACCCTCCGGCGAGGTCGATCCGCATTGGGGCACGGGCCCAAATGATCTGGTCAGAGTAGACATCCCGCCGAGGAGACGAAGTCGCACCGGTAGTGGAGGAGACCAATTCGCACAAATACTCATCCGCCTTCTTGGCCTCGTTTTCATCCCCCGTGAGAGCATGTCGCATGGCCGCATCCTGCATGCGGATCAGCAGAGGAGCCTCAGCAGGCAGCTGAGCCGGCACCTTACCAAGCAGTCGCCCCACAACCGAGAGATCCGAGTGGTACAGGACACTTCCCGCATAGTTGCGTTGCATGGCCACAAGGTTTTCCGACAAAAAAGCCATTCGCTGTCGCTCTACCCGTTCCCAGTCCACCTCTGCGGAGAGTTCGCAGGCCGCATAGCAGTCATTGGCGACCGCTTGCCCATTCATCACCGCCCGTAGGAGCTCCTCCAGCTCCTCCACCCTATCAATGTGAGGAAATATCGGTGTGGTATAGGGATCACAACTTTGGGGCCGCCCCAGATAGGTCTGATCCTTGAACGTATCCCCATATCCATACATCCGCACCACATATCCTCCACGCTTTACCGGGAGCACATCCAGGCAGATACCCGGCTCCAAGGTCAGCTCCAGATCATTCATCGGCAACCCTGTGACGACATTGTGGTCGGTGAGCCTTAGCCCCATAGGTATGTGGCTATTCTCCACCCATATGTGGTGATTTCGGTCATTGAGTGGTTGCTCCACTCGGGCATTTAGGGCAATCGCCGATCCATGTCGTTTCCAGCGACCGGAGAGGATATCTCGCTGGTCGATCCTCCGATTTTGCAACTCCTGCGTACTCTCGACGAGGTCCGAGGTACTTCCAAAGTGGTAAAATGTCGCCTCACCTATCGGGTACACCGCCACCTCTAGGTCGCTGTTCTGGGTGAGGAAGTCGGTATAGAGGTCTACATAGCCCGTCATGCCACGGAGCCTGTCGATTGCCCGTTGCGAGAGGAGCCACACCCCGCTGTCAATCATCAGCAAGTGCTTTTTCCCGAGCGTCTCTAGTTCTTCGACAGTAGGCTTTTGGACCATTCCATCCAGTCTGTTTGGCTCATCCGGATGGCACAAAAAGACTCCATGCGCCGTCATCTTGGCGGCCGTACTCCACAGTCCCACAAGCACCACATCGGCCTCCGGCATGTCGGGAAGTTTGTCGGGGAGTGCCAGGAGCACATCACCACTGGCGACCACCGCCACTGTTCGGTTTGGGGCTTTACCTGCCAGCTGCGTTAGGTAGTCCTCCTGTAGCTCTATCAAGCGCTGAGTCACTCGTTGCCCCCTAGACCACTTCAGTACCGGCATCGGTAGTAGCACTTTACCATAGGAGGCATAGGCCGGCAGGCGACGACTTTCGCCACCTGCATTGATCACGAGACACCGCTCCCCGGAGGGGTGTTCATCCAGGAGGTACCTCAGTGCACCTCCACTTCCCACCTTTTGTCCGCAGGGGTCATGCCCGATGACATACCGTTTGTCCGGGTACAATGCCCTAAAATAGGACTCCGTGCCTTCGGGCAAGCTCACATATACATTCATCTCACTTGTTTTATGAAAGGGGGGCAGAGAGAGAGGATGAGGAGATCAGTCGCGATAGAGTGGTAGCGTGGTGCACCTAAAGAGGCCTCCCAGCTTGCTCACCTGGCGGTACGGCAGGGGGATACAGGTCACCCCTCTACTCTCCAACCAGTGACGGAGACGGCCAAAGGTCTCATCCAGTATCACCTTGTTGGGGGAGAGACTAAAGATATTCGGGTTCATCTCATACATCTCCTCACGGCTGATGATACAGGTATTCTCTATTCCATACAGATTCATGATATACTCCCAGTCCTCTGTGTGCCTAAAGCCACCGGGGAAAAGGATACACTTATCCCCACCGACCGGCTGAAAAGCGCAGTCCAAGTGCAACACCCCGGTATAGGGATCAGTATCATGCTTGATCAGCTCCAGTGGGACAATATCTTTTTTGGGAAAGAGACTTTTCAGGAAGCCTATCGCATACTTATTGGTCCGAGCCATGGAGTAGGTGCTATAGTCAGGGCTGAGGTAGCAACCAACCAAGATCTTATCTCCCAGCATCACCACATCTCCACCCTCTATATGTACGTACTCCGGAGGGGTCACGATCTTATCCTCAGGGATCTGGGCAAAGATCTCATCATACGCACGCATCTCGGCTTCACGATCCGGGATGATGTTGGCCCGTATGATCTTATCCTCCAGCACAAAAGCCACGTCTCTCGAGAAAATCTGGTTCACTCCCTCCAGTTCTTTGGGACGTAGCACCTCCACGCCCTCTGCCGCTATTGCACGGGCCAAGCCCTCCACCTCACGACTCAGCTGTGCATCCGAGGGGTACACTCCGGCGATGATCGTGCTGTACGATTTGGCATCATAGGCCTCCTCCAGTGTAGGTGTAGGACCATTGTGGTCTCCAAGGCCCACCACCACTTTGCGGAGGGTGCTGACTTCGTCTCCTATGTGTAGTTTGATCATAATTTTTGCTCTCTTATTTGGTCCAAAACAAATGCTCTATACGCTTCACGATTGGCCTCCAAACGCTCTGCCACACCGTCTCCCTCCGCACCATAAAAGGCATGAAAGTACCCACTCTCCGCACGCACAAAGCCGGCAGATCCTTTCACAAATGAAAGATATTGCTGCAGAGTGGTTCCCGAAAAAGCCACCTCAGGTGCACCGCACGAGACAGCCACATCGATACGCTTGCCCACCATGGCATCGCCCCCTTCGCCCCAGGCCCAATGCTCTGCCCAGACGGTATCCATCCACTCCACCATAATTCCGGGGGGCATATACCAGTAGAGCGGAAACTGTAGGATAATCCGGTCCGCAGCAGAGATCAAGGCTTGCTCCGCCGCCAAGTCGAATCTTCCATCCTTGCCGATGGCCTCCTCCAGCAGGTGCAGTGTCACCGAATCACCCTCCAGTGTGCGAACGACTTCGGCCCAAGATTTGTTGACCACTGATGTGGCAATGTGGGGATGCCCCACGACTACTAATGTCTTCATATGATTATCTTTTGGTACTGTTGCTCCACAAATGTACCTTTTTTTCATTTCCTACGACGGCTCACCCATAGGTGGAGCAGTAGCACACCCAGGACACCCCCTCCCCACCAATACCCACCATACCCACGACCGGACTCACGCTCCGGAGTCGCATGCACCTGCCGGACCACCACATAGGGCACCTGCACCTCCTTAGGTTCACTCCGAGCCGACACCGTCAGCACACGATCCTCCACCGTGGCTCGGAGCTTCACCCCCTTTCCGGAGGCCATCAAGGGAGACAGAGTGACCGGTGCGCTCAGGCGATACCGCACCACAGCCGTATCGCCCGAGATCTGCACCGGCTGCACCCCGGCACTCACCACCTCCTCCATCACCACCTGTCGGTGGCTGCGACACCCCGACACCAAGGGCACAGCACAGACCACCAGCAGGCAGATCGACCGCCCAAAAGCCCGACCGACACTCATACCACAGCCACCTTGGCTTCACTCCACTTTTGGCGCACCTCACGGGTCGCCTGCATCGCTTGGCTCGATACACGCAGCTCCTCCAGCTCCTGCTCTAGTCGCTTCACCCTACTCTGTAGTACCGCATTCTCTCCTCGTAGCTGCACCACCTCCTGCAACACCTGAGTGAAGCGTACCATCATCGACTTGTTGCTCTCTGCCAGCAGCTCGATACTCTCCTGTTGCTCTGTCAAAAAATCATTATTCCGCTTCCGTCGCCCCACGATCCATCCACTCACACCACTCCCCATCGTCAGGAGAGTCGTCAGCAGTACCTGTACACTTCCTATATCCATACACTTATTACCTATTTTGGTTAAAAAAGGGGGAGACCATTTCTTCCGATCATTCGACCACTCCGAGACGATCTCCGCCCATACTTATCCTCTCAGCTTACCTGAGCTCTGCTCACACCATTGCCCTAAATATGCCGGAGCACACATTAGAGGTTGCCACCATGGGGTGTACCACCCTCTGTGCCGGCATTGGACGGTGTCTCAGCGTCCGGAGCCTTCTGACCTTTCTTACCCGTCGAGGGCGTCTGTTGGTTGAGCAGGCTGTCGACATTGAGGACAGAGGTCTCCGCCAAGCGTGCCTTCATCTCCGCACTCGGTGTATAGCGGATCAGCACCCGCTTCACCAGGTCATTGGTAAAGTCGGCCTTGCTTGGCGCAGACTTGCTCTTTAGTCGGAACGAAAAGCTACCCAGGTCACCCAGATCAACCCCAAAGCCCTTGGTCATAAAGCTCATACTCGACACCGACAGGACATCCAGCACCGCACGCACATCGGCTCTGTGGACTGTACAGCGGTCAGCTATATCCTCCGCCAGTTCTCGGATGGAGATACGCCCCAGCATCGTGGGTACCGCACAAGCTATGCGAGGCCTTTTAGCATTTTGCAGGGTGTTTTTGCGTTCGTATACACGGTATCTTAGTGCCATAGTTTTTTGAAATTTTAGTTGGTTGGTTAAACAAGATTGGTTCGTCCGAAGTTGCGCATCTTCTATACTATAGCTTCCCAAAACGTTATACAACATGCTCGATCCCTTATCCCAAGTGGGCTCTTCCACACTGCACCACCGATCTCGGATGGGGAAAAACAATTGACACACATGGTACCGGTTCTTGATGAGCAGGGAGAGCGATCGAAAACGATGCATTCGCATACTGCGAAAGTCCTATAGCTCTAAGACTGTCGGAGGGGTTGGAAACAGTTGGAGGACGTGCATTCTCCTGTTGCCATCACCTCGCCTCCATCACACTGCCCGAAGGGCCGGAAGTGATAGAAGTGGGGGTCTTCTGTGAGTGTAACAATCTAGAGAATGTTGCACGAAGTGCCATTCTCGCACATTTGCTAAAATGTGCTGAGACTTTGCACGAAGGATGAGATGCAAGGCGCTGAGGATGAGGGCGAAGGGAGCGTACTCACGTACGTGACCTAGCCCGAATTCCGAAAGCAACGCAGCATATCGCCTTCGTGCAACAGTCTCATCTAGATAACTCAACCCGCAAAGAGCTGAGCAGACGCTTTGGAGACGAAGTTTCCGAGTGGCCGGTAGCCGTTTTTCTCCACAGCCAACCTTCCTTTTTCAAGTTGTTGAGAGCCACAGGTAGGTCTTGAGGGCAAGGCTTCTTTTCTACGCTAAAAACACTACGAACAAGAGTCTGAAAAAGGGGGGAAGAGGGGGGAGAAAAAACAAAAAATAAGGGCGAGGTGTCGGACCTCGACACACCCGCCCTCTATTGGCGACAGATACAAGTCGCCTTTTTTGCTCTCGGGGTCTTTACTTGATTACCCCTAGTTCCTTACCGATCTTCTCAAAGGCCTCCACACACCTGTCGATGTGTGCATGCTCGTGCGCGGCTGAGAGTTGCACACGGATACGGGCCTCGCCACGAGGTACCACGGGGAAGCAGAAGCCGGTCACGTAGATCCCCTCCTCCTGCATGCGTGCTGCAAAACGCTGGCTCAGAGGCGCATCGTACAGCATCACGGCACAGATCGCACTCTGGGTCGGCTTGATGTCAAAGCCTAGCGACTCCATCTTTTGGCGGAAGTACTGCACGTTGTCCATCAACTTGGTGTGCAGAGTGTCCGAGGCCTTGAGCATCTCAAAGACCTTGAGCCCGGCACCGGCCACTGAGGGTGGCAATGAGTTGGAAAACAGGTAGGGGCGAGACCTCTGGCGCAGGATATCTATGATCTCCTTGCGTCCGGTCGTGAAGCCACCCACAGCACCACCAAAGGCTTTGCCCAGAGTGCCGGTGAAGATATCGATGCGCCCATATAGGTCATAGAGCTCGGCCACACCATGGCCGGTCTTGCCGACCACACCGGCTGAGTGGCACTCGTCCACCATCACCAGAGCATCGTACTTCTCGGCTAGGTCGCAGATACGATCCATAGGTGCGACGTTGCCATCCATCGAGAAGACTCCGTCCGTCACAATGATCCGGAACCTCTGCGCCTGTGCACGCTTGAGCTGCTCCTCCAGGTCTGCCATATCACCATTGGCATAGCGGTACCTCTGCGCCTTGCAGAGCCGCACACCATCTATGATCGAGGCATGGTTGAGTGCATCCGAGATGATCGCATCCTCCTCGCCCAAGAGGGAGCCAAACAATCCGCCATTGGCATCAAAGCAAGCGGCATACAGGATCGTATCCTCGGTCCTAAAGTAGTCCGAGATAGCTGCCTCCAGCTCCTTGTGGATATCCTGTGTACCACAGATGAAGCGGACCGACGCCAAGCCGTTGCCCCTCCGATCCATCGCTGCTTTGGCCGCCTCGATCACCTCGGGATTATCGGCCAAGCCAAGGTAGTTGTTGGCACAAAAGTTGAGCACCGGCTTATCCGCCTGGCCATCTTGGATCGTGATGGCCGCTGATTGCTTGCTGGTGATGATTCGCTCGTTTTTGTAGAGACCGGCCTCCTTGGTGGCCTGCAACTCCCGGGCAAGAAAGTCCTTTACTTTTCCGTACATAGTTGTTTGGTGGTTATAGTTAGATAATGTATCAGTCTCCCTCTGGCACCCTACCCCCATATCCGCTCAAAAGTACCACATTCGGATGAAATTCAAAAAAAAGAGACCTCCGAAAAAGTGGCTACCGAAAAAACCATAGTTTCAACGCAGGTGATCACTTCTAAAGTGTCCTTTTTTCGGCCGATCCTGAGGGGGTGTCTTTTTTCTGCCCGTCTGAGCGATCGCTTCTATCCGTGAAAAGTTTTGCTACTATCCGTGAAAAAGATTGCTTCTATCCGTGAAACCCGAGGTCCTCCATAAGTGTTTAATTATCAAGACCTCCAAAGGGGGCTTTTGGGGCCTCAAAATTCGCCTGTTTTTCACCTTTGGAGAATGTTGCACGAAGTGCCATTCTCGCACATTTGCTAAAATGTGCTGAGACTTTGCACGAAAGATGAGATGCAAGGCGATGAGGATGAGGGCGAAGGGAGCGTACTCACGTACGTGACCTAGCCCGAATTCCGAAAGCAACGCAGCATATCGCCTTCGTGCAACAGTCTCCTTTTAGAGGGCCGTTGTGGTAGGAATGTTCCTTTGTCACGGGATTCGCCACTTCTTGTATAGGTGAGGATAGGGTACCAAGCGGAAACGAGTGGCAAGGGCGGATTTCGTTCATTAAAAAAAAGCGTGAGGCCCACGGAGTGTGGGTCCCACGCTTTGCAATATGTCCCGGAGTGGCTCTCCTTAGCTCTTGACAGTGTACCAGTAGCGAGCATCCTTGGCGCTCACGATGCGGAGATAGCTGCTGTCTCCATTTTCGGAGATGTCCTCGATGTAGACAGTGTTGTTGGGGTCGAAGTAGGTGGTGAAGTAGACGGCAAACTCATGGAGGCCGGTGCCCTCTTGCTCGATCAGACTTTTCGTCTCTGGGTTGGCCCATACGCCATCGTAGGTCCAGGTGTTGCCCTCGATCAGTCGGGGATTGACCTCAAAGACCCTTCGGGTTCTGTCGGAGTTCCAAAAGCCGAGCGGACGCCACGCATCGGTGTTATTGAAGAAACCGACGTAGACCTCGGAGAGGCTACCGTTGACCTTTGCGCGGTACTTGTCGATGATGTCTCGCACAAATAGGGTGGAGTGGTTGCCGTTGATAGAGGAGAAGTAGTGAGTCCGGAGCAGATACTCACCGTGTCTATTGGGGACGAGGGGTTTGTTGCTCATGAGGTTGAACTTCACCTCCGGTGCCTCCTTGGCCACAAAGTCGCCCTCACTGTTTCGTACAAACTCTCCATAGTTTTTGCCCTCGATAGAGATGGCCGGAGTGACCTCAAACCCTGTTGCGGTGGGCTTTAGCTCATGCCGGCTCTCGATGGGCTCACCTGTGGCGGAGAGTTGCTTGACGATGGCGACGTTGCGGTAGAAGGTGGCAGAGAGCAGTGCACTGCTGCTTGGTTCTACGGCAAAGTCTGCCCTGGGGCTGCCGTTGACGTCTATGCTCTTGTAGAGTGTGGAGACTTCGGGAAAGAGGCTTTGGTTGAGCGCCCGGAGATTGAGCACGTCGGCATTGGCATCCGGTGCGTGCTTGAGGGGCTTGAGGATGGTGGTGTCTCTGCGGTTTTTCATCCCGCGCAGTACCACTTGCTCGGGGGTGGCACTGAGGACCTCAAACTCAAAGTCGCCCTGGTAGCCTTTTCCCTTTAGGCCCTCATCGTAGATGTTGGGGAGGACAACGGGGTCGGCAAGCCGGTGCAGTAGGCCGTAGGTGTCGAATGATAGTACGGCACCACGACTGAGGTTGAAGGTGTAGGAGCTGACTGTGGGGCTGGGATCAAAGTCGCTGTAGGTGGTCACCTGCTTGTTGTCACCAAACTTGAACTGTAGCTTGAATGTATCTCCGGACCCGGTGGTGTAGTCGGTCTCCCAGCCGTTGGGTGCCGCACGGAGTATACGGTCGGTCTCATCGATCCGATCCAGTGTACCCTCTCCGTAGGATTTGTCGAAGAGTAGGTCCTCGGTGCGCTGGCAGGAGGTGGTCCCTACCAAGAGGAGCAGGCCGAGTGAAAGAGCTGTGAGAGCTTGTTTTTTATATCGTGTCATGGTCTTTGTTTTCTGACAAAAGAGATTACTTTTCGGTGGCTATCTCTGCGTTTTGACCCTTGCCGTTTTGGGGCAGTTTTGGGCTGTCGCTATCATTTGTGCAGCAACGAAACTCAGTGTCGAGTCCCTGCTCTATGATCCTGGCATCCATACCGGAGACGATGGGCTCTGCCGTGGGAGAGGGGTTGCGCACGGCGGCGAGGTTGGCTAGGACGATGTCACGTAGCTTGTCCATGTCGATGCTCCATTTTTCCTTGAGGTATGCGGCGATGAAGGTCTGCTTTTGGCGGATCTTGTCACGTGCCTTGGCGGCAGCCTCTATCTTGGCGGCCTTGGCTTGGTGCTCAGCTTTTTCATTGAGCGCGGAGCCTAGGACCTTGGTCTCCTTGGCCGCCGGTACAGACTGCTCTACGTAGAGGTCGTCCAGTGACTTGCCGGCCTTTTCCTCGATCAGCGTCTTTTGCTCGGGTGTGAGCTTCTTGTTTTTCAGAGCTTGGCCGATATCTCCGAGTATCGAGGGAGCGATCTCACCTCTGATGACCGCTTTGTTGAGGATCTTGAGGATCACATTGGAGTGTGCGCTCCAGACCTCGTCGTAGGTGACCACGAGCTTGGGAGAGCGGGCAAGGATGTCGTTGTAGTGGTCGTCGAGAGACTTGCCGGTGAGCCGTATGATCAGGTTCCACTGGTCTTCGGTAACCTTATTTTGGTCTAATGCCGTCATGATCTGCTCACGGATCTCTGCTGTGATCTCGCCGGAGTCAATGTGCTTTTGGAGGAGGTCCCAGATGTTGTCGAGGTGACGGTCCCAGATCTCGCCCTGTGTGATCACCTTTTTGTCCAAGTCACGGAGTGCTTCTTGTCGCTCATCGGGTGAGAGTCCGGCCTTTTGGACGCTCTCCATGGTGTCATCGTACTTGACGGAGCCATCGATGCTTCGGAGAAAGTCTTCCCAGCCCTCGGGGGTGAGCATCAGGTAGTAGGCGATGGTCTCGACGAAGTCTTCGTCGCGGTTTTTGCGGGCATAGTCGCTCACAAAGCCTTGCTCTCTGGCCTGAGCCATGCGGAGTGAGTAGTTGTCGGTGGGGTTGGACCACTGAGCGGTGTAGCCTTCTTTGGTGATCTTTTCGAACTCGATGTCGTAGAGCTTGGTCTGGTGCATGATGTGACTAAACTCGTGGAAGATCGTGTGCAGAAAACGCTCCATCTGGCTGGCATCTCGCCAGTAGTTGATACCGGAGAGGACGATCCGACGTCCTCCCTCAGCGACCCCGAGGCGTATCGTGCCATTGCCGGTGTACTCCCACTCGCCCAAGAGTAGGATCTGCTTGGGGACGTAGGTGCGTATGAAGTCACGAGAGTCGCGATAGGTGGGGTTACCCTTGTAGATGTCTATGTAGGACTTGATGAAGACGTCGTTGAGCGTCGCAAGGAAGGGCTGTACGTTTTCTTCACTGGGCGGGATGACATTGTAGCCCATATTGGTCTCAATGTCGGCATACCGCCAGAGTACCTGTATATTGTAGGGATTGCGAAGGTTTTCCTCAATCCACTTGTCGGTGTCGGTCGTGGGTGTGGCAAGGCTCTTTTTGTATCGTGAGAAGTCGAGATCGCGCACGGTATCTTGCTTGCTGCACCCGATGGCGAGAAGAGCGACAAGTGCCACAGAGAGGGTGGCTAGTCGTCTGGTGATGATATTGGTATACATAGTTGTGTTCGGATCAGGGTTAGTCAATAGGCTTGGAGGCCTCATATCCGGGGTTGGGCTCTAGATTGTAGCCGAGTACGGAGGAGGGCAACTGATAGGCGTACCTGGGGTCTCCGGGCTCTAGTCGGTGGTCGGAGGTGCGCTTGTCGTTGTCGTGCAAGAGCTTGTGGTCTACAGGTAGGTTGTAGTGGCGGATATCCAGCCACCTGAGTCCCTCGTGCACAAAGGCGAACCGCTTTAGGTCCGTGATGGCCTTGACATAGTACGTCTGCTCCTCGGAGAGTGGGTAGTAGGGCTTGAACTCCCGATTGTCCTGTGCGTAGTAGTCTTTGATCTTGTCGGAGGTCACTTTGTAGAGATAGGAGTCGGGACTGTAGCCCAAGAACCATCGTGCGACAAAGAGTTGGAGCAGGTCGTTGGCTTTGGCGAAGTCATTCTTCATGGCATACGCCTCGGCTAGGTTGAAGAGGACCTCCTCTCCGGTGAAGATCACCACGCCGGTGTACTCGTAGTAGTTGGACCGCTGAGCATTGGTGTACTTGAGGTAGCCGGCGTGCTTGGCAAAGTTGAGGTACAGTCCGCCATCGCCATTACCGTAGATTCGGGTACCGACGTTGACGCCATTACCCAGGAAAGAGCTGGTGGGATTGATCGTGCGCCAAGTGGCTTCGTCCACTGAGTAGCGGCTGTCTCCACACTGCCAGTTCCAGCGTGACAGGCAGGAGGCAACCATGAGGTTGCACTCCTCTTCCGGGAGTGACCAAGCGGCCTTGGATCCGGCCCAGGTCATATTGGCAAACTTCCGGTACTCACGTATCCTGGATCCAGGAGTACTGCCGAGGGCTTCGGTCCCCATCTCGATGACCTTGTCCCAGTTGGCCAGTTTTCGGTACAGACGTGTGCCATAGGCGGCCGCCGATACCTTGTTGAAGCGGAACTTGGGGTTTTTGTAGTTGGATCCGATGAGCTTGTAGCCCTCCTCAAAGTCTGCCACGATGTGGTCAAATAGCTCTTTGAGGTTGCCACGCTCGTATTGCTTGATCAGCTCATCCTCCGGCTTGGTCGGATAGGGTAAGCCGAGGAACTGCGCTGCCGTCGCCGGGTCGTATGGTCTGCAAAAGGTCTCAGCCAGCATGAAGCCATTGTAGGAGCGGACCAGCAGAGCCTCACCACGGATCTCGTCGGCACGCTGTTTGTCCTGTGCTGTGAGGTCTTTCAGTTCGTCCAAGCTCTCAAGTGCTTGATTGGCGGCCGAGGTCGCCCAGTAGAGAGCTCGCCAGTAGCCTACGGGGCTATCCTGGTAGGTATTGTTGATCTGCTCTTGGAAGGCATATATTTCGCGCTGATACTGAGTTTGTGTCCAGGCACGCATGCCTTTGTCCACAGCGTTGTCGGAGCGGATCTCATACAGTGGCTGATAAGTATTGTCCGGATAGGCGCCCACCATCAGGTCGGCTATAGCGTCTAGGTTGTTGAGCTGTGCACGATCGTCGGGTGCGTAGTCCAAAAACTTATTGCATCCGGTAGCCATCAGCAGGAGCAAGACCGCCCCGCATGACGCTACAGTTGTATATAGTCTGTTATGTCGTGTCATAATGTGTTATTCCGGGTCTTGTGTTTAGAATCCTAGTCTGAGGGTCAGCGTGTACTGGTGTGGTGTGGGCAGTGCCACTCCACCGGAGTTGGCAAACTCGGGGTCTACACCGTTAAGTTTTTTGTCGGTATAGATGAGCCAGACATTGGAGGCCACAAAGCGCAGTTGGGCATTCTTCAGTCCGTTGACGTGCTTTTGGAGCCACTGGGTGTTGATGTTGTAGCTCAGGGTGACATCCTTTAGCCTAAAGAAGTCTCCCTTTGCCAGTCGGACATCGCTGTAGTTGTATGCGCTGTAGGCCTGCGATATATTTCCCTCGGACAGTGCTCTGTAGAGGCGGTAGTCCAGGATCGCCGGGATATTGGTCTTCTTTTCGTCTCCATTGCCACGGTATCTGTTGAGCATCTCTCGGGGCATAGCGTATTGGTCGCTGTAGCTGGAGAAGAACTCATACGGCAGGCGGATCACGTTGCCGGCTTGGTAGGTGAAGTAGAGGCTGAGGGCAAGGTCCTTGTACTCAAATGTCTGCTCCATACCTCCGGTGATGGATGGGTCGACGGTTCCCTCGTACTTCAGGAAGTCCAGTCCCTTGTTTTGCTGAAAGTCCACACCCGAGTAGGTGGGGTTGTTGCGCTCCTTGTTGAGGTAAAAGGTGGGTGCGCCAAACTCATTGAGTCCTGCAAAGGGGATGGAGAATATCGATCGTACCGGATAGCCCTCCAGTGGTGAGCCGTACTCCTGTACGAGGTCGATGAGTCGAGCGTTGTTTTGGAGGTTGGTCACCTTGTTTTGGTTGTAGGAGAAGGTGTAGTTGCTTCGCCACCTAAAGTCTTTGGTCATGATGTTTTGGGTGTTGAGCGAAAACTCAAATCCATGGCTCGCCATATTGGCGTAGTTGCCGGTCTTGAATTGCTGTCCGCCTATCCCAGAGGTAATCACATCCCCGATCAGGTCAAATCCTCTTCGCCAGTAGACATCACCGCTAAAGCTGATTCGGTTTCGCCACAGGCCAAAGTCCAGCCCGATATTGGTCTCGTACTGCTTTTCCCAGGTCAGTCCTTTATTGGCGAGAGAGGAGGTATAGATATAGGACTCGTCGTACTTGGAGAGTCCTCTGTAGGTCCTACCGTTGTAAAAGATGGGGAGGGAGTTGCGGGCCGGTCCCATGGAGGCGGTCAGTCCGTAGGTACCACGGAGGAGCATGTGGGATATGGTGCTTTGGTCACGCAGGAGGGTCTCCAGTATATTCCAGGAGGCGGACATATTCCAAGTTGGGAGCCAGCGTGCCGACCGTGCTCTACCGAGGAGGTTGGAGCCATCGTATCGTCCCGTCATGTTGAGGGTGTAGTGCCCCATATAGGAGTACGATGCTGTGGCAAAAAAGGCCACGAAGCGGTCGTACGAGTTGCCCATGCCGTAGTAGTTGTTGTTATTCTCGATCAGTTGCTTGAGGATCCGGTAGTCGGTGAAGACGCTGTTGCCTTTGTCGAATTGCATCCCAAATCCATCGTTCCACCTCTCCATGCGGTCTGCACTCTTGATCTCGTTTCCGAGCAGTAGGTTGACAATGTGTGCGTCGTTGTAGGTGTCGTTGAAGTTGGCACTTGTCCTAAAGTAGTAGGAGTGCATGAGGTTGTCCGTGGTGTTGTAAAATCCACCATGAGGCAGCACGACCTCCGGATAGGAGTCGACGTTTTCCGGGTCTCTGTAGAGGTATTGGTTGTTGAGTGTGACCACTGCGTCCTGTGCCGCACGATAGGCCATGGCGCGGTTGGAGTGTTCGGTGATTCGCTCCTCGGTTGTGGTCTTCACGAATCTTGCAGACCCCAGCACGCTCAGCTCCAGCTGTCGGATGGGCTTCCAGTCCAGTTGCATCTGGAACTTGCTGTCGAGTTGGTTGATGAGGATATTGTTTTCCTTCAGCTCGTTGAGGATCGAGAAGGGTGCGTAGTTTCGTTGGTAAAAGAACGGCTCACCTCGAGAGTCCTTGGCACGCATGGTGCGTGTGGTGTTGAGTGCGTAGCTAAAGGGGTTGATATCAAATCCTCTCGATACCGTACCGTTCACCGGGTCAGTGGCACGGTTTTGGGTACCGGGGGCTCTCTGCTGGCGATAGCTCTGGTTGGAGGAGAGCTTGAGCGAGAGGTTGTCAAAAAACTTGTGGTTCAGGTTAAAGTTGCCTGTATACCGCTGTACCCTGTCGGCCACAGTCCACCCCGGGTCGTAGAGGAAGGAGAGTGAGCCATAGAAGTTGGTCGTCTTGTTACCTCCCGAGATACTGATTGCGTGGTTTTGCTGTATGGATGGGCGGAAGAGCAGACCAAACCAATCGGTGTTGCGCTTGCCTGCCGCCTCCAAAAAGTCCATCCTGGCATCCAGTGTGTTGGGCATCCCAAAAGTCTGCTTCTCCGGGTCCCATTGGTTGATGAGCTTGGACATGACATAAAACTCTCCCGCATTGCTGGTCCGGCTGGTGTAGGAGTAGTTGAGCCACCCTTTTTGGTACATCTCCATAAATATATCCATCTGCTCGGCGGAGTTGAGGACATTGTAGTCGCTGTACCTGGGTCGCTCCCTCAGGGTAAACTCTCCCGAGTAGCTCACCGTGGTGCGTCCGGCCGCTCCGCTCTTGGTGGTGATCACCACGACACCGTTCATGGCCCGTGCACCGTAGAGTGCGGTGGCCGAGGCGTCCTTGAGGATCTGGAAGGACTCTATATCATTGGCATTTAGTCCTGCAACTGCACTGGCGAGCAGGGTATTGGCATTACCACTGGCGAGGTCATCGGCGCTGACGTCCACCACATCCTCCAGCACCACTCCGTCGACCACCCACAGGGGCTTGGAGTTGCCATAGATGGATGAGGCTCCACGTACTCGGATCTTGGGTGCTGCCCCAAAGGTCCCAGAGACGTTTTGCACCTGCACGCCCGCCACCTTACCCTGGAGCATTCGGCTCACATCCGTCGCTCCATCCACTTTGGCCTTGTCGGCGTCCACAGCGGTGGCGGCTCCGGTGAAGAGCCGGCGATCGATCTTTTGGTACCCGGTCTCGACGACCACGCCCTCCAGCATCGTAGCCTCCTCCTTGAGGCGGATCACCAGGCCGCTCTTGGCTCCTTTTACGGTGTATTCGTAGGGCGTGAATCCTACGTAGTTAAACACCAGGGTCTTCCCCACCTGCACCTCAATGGAAAAAGCTCCATCCATGTCGGCATAGGCACCCTTACTCTCTCCTTTGACTTGGACGGGGGCCATCGCGATAGGCTCTCCCGTGCTGTCCTCTAGGATCTTTCCTTTGATTGTCACTTTCTGGCCTAGTGCCACACCTGCTGTGCAGACCATAGTCAGTAGCAACTTTACAAGCAGTTGTTTCATGCGCTAATTTGGTTTTTCATAAATACCGGTCCACCTCTCGGTTCATTTCTTTGAGTCAACCAAGGGTGAGCCCTTTTCTTTTTTCAGTTGGTTTGCTTCGGTGTTTAGTATTCCACTTTTGCAGTCTTTGGACAAGTTACGCATTTTTCCCAATATTCCCAAAAACCGCCTCTCTTAATCTAAAAAACGCTTACACAGCTTCCCCATTCCCCCCTAGTGGTCAAAAAAGGAGGAGGTACCACCCTCGTGCCGTGGTACCTCCTCTTACCCGCATCAGGCGGGGTGTATACTCCGGAGTTGCTCCTCACTGAGGAGGGGCCCCAGAGCCAGCCGGAGTAGTTGGTCGTGCAGTCGATCCTCGGGGGTTCGACCGTCAAAGACCTTGTTCCGCTCACTCTGAGTCAGAAATTCGCGCCGGAGGCGTCCGTAGTGTTTCTCGATGATCATGTAGTTTTTCTGCACGGTGGATATACTCCTCCTTGATGTAACCTTCGTCATTGTATAGTTCTCCTAAAAATTGCGTAACCGCCAGTCGTACAAACGCACTCGATGAGACGCCCAGGACACGCTTGACCTCTCGGAGTCGGTGGTGCAGGGCAGGCTCTACGCGTGCAAAAATTATCTTACTTTTCACCATACTGCATCAGTGGGTTGCCTCTCTTGCGAGACTTAGTTGAGCAGCTTGGCATCAAAGCAGGGACAGCTCTTGGTCCACTCCTCCGGTGTGACCTTGCCATCGCCATTCCGGTCGGGACTGAGGTCTCTATGCCCTACGATGGTCAGGTCGGGATAGAGCTCGCGCAGGCGACCCAGTAGTTGGCTCATCATCTGCCGCTGAGCCGGAGTGCGGGTATCGGCCGGCAGACCGTTGCGATCCAGGCCACCCTCGTAGCAGATCCCCACACTACCGATATTGTGACCACGTGCATGGGCGCCCACTATACTCAGAGGGCGCAACCCATACAGGTCTCCCTCACGGGTAATGTAGTAGTGGTAGCCGGCGTGCGTATAGCCTCGGCTCAGGTGGTCACGGATCAGCTGCATGGGCGTGTACCGCACTCGGATCGGTGAGGCACTGCAGTGGATCACCGCCAAGCTGATCGGACGTGCCACAGCAGTGATCTCCAGCATGTGCGTGATCAGCTCCGGAGTCGGAAGCGTGGGGGTACGTTTTTGCCATGATGGCATACTCGAATAAGTTATCTTCATAATCAATAATTAGAATAAAGTGTTGAGGACAATAATCGGTAGTGCAAAGATAATAACTATATACGCAAACTACCAAACTTTTACGGTAAAATAATCCACAACAGGAGTAAATCGCTTAGACAAAAGGACTTACAAAAGCCTCAACGAGGATTGTCGGCAGATCGGACTTACGAGATCGCTTATAAATAGGGAATGACGCAAAGATTGAGATGACGCTAAACAGATCGGCCAAGTCCCGACCCACTTTTTCCGACAAAAAAAAGCCCCTGAAAAAGGGGCCAAAAGTGCTATTTTGGGGATCAAAAAAGCCCCTTTTGGGGGCTTTGATAATCAAGTACTTACAAGCAGCCTTGAGTTTCACGGACAGAAGCGATCGATTTCACGGATAGAAGCAAAACTTTTCACGGCTAGAAGCAATCGCTTAGACGGAGAGAAGGGGAAAAATAGGTCGGCACCGACCCACCCTCCACACTAGGTCACCTTTTAGTCTACATCACGTATGCGTCGCCATTGCCGCACCATGGTGCCTCCTCGCTCCTTGATATAGAGTGTATCCCCATCCTCAGAGAAGCGGTACTCGTACTCACGGGTCCAATTGGATCGCTTGAAGCCGTCGCCCAGCTCCAGCTCGTACAGGATGTTTCCCTTGGTGTAAAAGTAGTACTTGAGGAAAAACCGCTCACCATTCTGGTACCTCTTGACCTCACCCTCACGGGTGTACTCAAAGACAATGAGTGGGTTGTCCGAGGGATCCTCATGCATCGCCACACTCACCCAGGAGCCAATAAGCCGACTGTCTCGCTTTTGTGCCAACACAAAATCACGCTCCGAGAGGTCAGGCTTGCACGAAGTGAGTAGGCAGAGTGTTGATAGGAGAGCAATCCAGATGGCCGGTGCGCCCTTGCGACACAGTCGCTCTGATAGGTAGTTCTTCATATCTTGTTTTGGTACTAAGTGATACATTTGCGTGGTAAATGTACACAAAATCCGTAATGGTGGGCATGAGGTGTGGAGCCGGGCTAAAAGCTGTACTTCAGTTTTATCCAAGCCTCATCATTGTGGCGGTATTGGGCGAAAAGGCCTTTGTTGCCCGAGAGGTAGTCGTAACCTGCGGAGAGAGCCACTTGATCGGTCAAAGAATAGGTGGCTGCAAAGCGATTGAAGAGGCCTCCATCAGCGAGATCCACGTAGGCAAAAGTGGAGAGCTTCAGGGTGTTCTGCAAAAGCTCCTTGGAGATCCTTGCTGTGGCAAGCCCGGCATGCCGATAGGCTGAGAGACCATCGCCGGGGTTGGGCGTAACCTTGTGGCTGTACTGTACGCTGATATTCCAGTCGTTGCCGGCATACCAGTCCACACCCACAAGCGTATTGAGCGTATTGCGACGCTCCCCCTTGTGTCCGACCCGCACACTCTGTGCCTCTCCGATATTGTAGGCCACTTCACCTCTGAGGACCAACTCCCCTATGGGCAAGGCGCAGTCGGCACCCAGCATGGTCATGCGGCGGTATTGGCCTATGGTGATGAGCGACAGTCCATCCTCCGCCAGTCCGATCTCGAAAGCCGGCATCTTATTCCACGTTCGCAACAAAGCGAGGGAAAAGTCCACCCCCTGCAGTGATGCTTTGATCCTACCCCCATACTCCATATTTTTGAGCGTCCGTGCCGGCCGGTTTTTCTCCGAGTCCGTCCAGCCGGGCAAATGTATGGCCCAGGGGTTATTGGGATCAGTGGGGAGTATGCAGAGCTCGGGGATGGGGGTACAGATCCCCTCAAGAGTGACACTCCCCAGGGTGTACTGTGCACGCAGGGCATTGACCGGCATCCGTATGTCGTCGTAGTCCCGAGCCAAAAACTCCGTGTAGTCAAAGGGCGACACACAGTCGGTGATGCGCAGTCCATCGGCCACTCCCCACACCACAATCTGCCGTCCGATACGCAGGTCGAGGTTTTCGGTCGTATAGGAGAGGTAGGCCTCACGCAGCTCCACCCCCGTTCGATCTCTGAGGAGTGCATTGTAGGTGGCATTCAGCGACAGAAAGAGTCCGGCATCACCTTTTTCGACCGTCACTTCACCTCGAGCTCTGGTTCGTGACGCCATCCACTCAGCCTTCCCTTCGGAGCAGACTGCATGATAGGAGTCCAAAAAGCCCTTTACCCGGACCTGCAGCTTTTCCTCCCCCTCCTCTGCTCCGGAGTCGGTCTGCGCCCATGCCTGTGGCAGTAGGGAGACAAGGAGGAGCAGGAGCACCCCTATTGATTTTTTGGTCATCATAGTCCTTTTTCCAACCTAGCGACGGTGAACATACTTGGAGTCAGCTTGAGGTCATACTCTTGGCCACTCATCTTTATCTCCGTTGCATGCCCTGTCTGGACGTTTTCCATATTCATCGCTTGGATGGTCCAATAGCCGTCGACCTGCTTGACTTGCGAGACAGAGAGCCGACGATGTAGCTTGTTGAGCTTGTCGTAGTACTCAGCCTTGACCGGCAACAGGCAGTCCTGCCTTATCCACGTGATACGCCGAGAGTAGAGCTCCTCCTTGTCTTTGGGTTTCGACTCCACGACCCAGCACTTGTGCTCCGCCACAGTCTCTTCTCTCAGGAGCGTATGCTCCTCCTCGTCCACATTGCGACTGCTCATATCGTTGTAGGTAAAGTCGCTTCCCATGAAGTAGTCCGTCCGGGAGGACTTGCCACTGATGCGGCGAGTTTTTTTCATAGCCGGCAAATAGAGCCACTTGTCGTCGTTTTTGGAGGGATCGTTGTAGGTCCAGGAGAGGAAGCCGGCCCCCTTGACATCTCCCGGGTAGGTAAAAAACATAATCGTCTTCGTATTTTGACCCTCATCCATACTCCACGACTCCAGTTTGCGCACACGCTTTCGTCCGCTTTTTTGTAGGAGTGTCATCTCCACCATCGCATAGCGAGTGTCGCCATCGGGGCGGTTTTTGGCTTTTTGCATCACCTCCCGTCCCGAGAGGTTTTGGGCTTGTGCCTGCGCCCAACAGGCGGCCAATAGGATAACGACCAACAGGGTGAAAAGTCTCGTTGTTTTCATATGCTACTTGGTTTATTTGTTGAATATACGGAGGTACCTAAAAAGGATGGGGGTCAAAAAGAGATCCGCCAACAGGGCAGAGATCATACCGGCCACTGCCAGGATACCCCAGTTTCGGACCTGAATGGCATCCGAGAAGGCAAAGCCCAAGAAAGTAAAGGAGATGATCACCGTGGACATAACGATCGCCAGCCCCTCTGTCCGAAAAGTCCTCCTGACAGACTCCGCATAGTCGCCACACCGATCATAGGCAACGTGGCCACAATTGATGAAGTGAATCGTATCATCCACAGCGATACCCAGCACCATAGGGATCAGCGAAGCGGTCATCATATCGAGCGGGTACCCCAGCCATCCCATCATACCTCCTACGATGATAGCAGGAGCTATATTGGGGATCATGCCAACGAGGGCGACTTTCCAGCTTCCAAAGATGAGTAGCAGGATCACCCCAATGACCAATACGGAGAGTAGCATCGACCACATCTGGCCACGCTCCACATATTGTTGCATCACGGTGAATTGTGGGATGTTTCCGACCACCGACACTTGTGCACCGGGGAAGAGGCGACGGGCCTCGTCCTGTAGGTTGTCCATCTCTCTCTCTACCTCACATGAGTTGTAGTTGTTGAGCTCGACCTGTAGGCGCAGACGCTTATACTCATAGTCCATCCAGTACTCCGACTCCGTACCGCCTGCATTTTCGTAGAGTAGGAGAGTCTGTGCCACCATGTCGGCACTGTCCGGGATGGCATAAAAACGCTCCTCATTGCCGTTGAGTGTGCAGTTCATATCCTTGATGATATCGGTGACACAGCTGTATCGCTTCGTCAGGTCATAGCCGGCCACGACCTTGGTCAGTTCGTCCAGCTTGCGGAGATTCTCCGGCTTCTTGGCATCGTCCTCATGAGGGAGTGTGATCATCAGGTCGTAGGAGTACATGGAGCCCAACTCTGTCTCACACAGCTCGAGGAACTTCCGAGCATAGGGGACCTTTCGACCTATGGTTTTTTCTACATCAAAGGCCGGCTCGATGAAGAAGAGCCCTACCCCACAGAAGAGCGTGAGGAGTGTGGAGTAGACAAATATCGAGCGGTGGTGCACCATCACAAAGTCTCCAAAGCGACTAAACGACTCTCCCATGACACCCTCAAAACTCCTCGGCATGTCGGGTGAGGGCCGGCGATCCTTCCCGAAGGAGAGAATGATCGGTGTAAGCACCAGGCAGGTAAGCAGTACCGAAAGCAGACAGAGGGAGGTATTGATCCCAATCGCTTTCATGGGGACTATCTTGATCGCAAGGAAGGTCATCATCGCGACAATCGTGGTCACACCGGACAGGAGCACACTCCACCCGGTCTCACCCACAGCCTCTAGGATAGACTCTCGACGTCGACCGGTCCGGACGAACTCGGTCTTGAAGTAGTTGTACAGGTGGATATTGTAGGCTATAGAGCAGGCAAAAGTCAGGATCACCGCTATCATGATCGAGACCATATCGACATAGCACCTCAGCCATCCCATGGTCCCCACCCCTATGGTCAGGCCAAACAGGGTGGTCAGCAACGGAGCTATGATACCGCGGATCGACCGAGTCACGATGAACATCACAATGATCGATAGGATGAAAGCAAAAAGAAACAGTCGCATGGTCTCGTTTTGGAAGTACAGGACCTTTTCGTAGCCCATATAGGGCATCCCCGCCACATTGGGTGACAGCTCGGCATACTTTGCTTTGCTGACTATATGAGCGGCCTCCCTGCCCGTAAGCATATCCGGGGCCTCCTCTCCTGTCGCTCTATCGCTCTCGCCGGGGAAAGGGCGCAACTTCACCATGATCCAGGTCATCGTCCCATCCCGAGACAGTAGTCGCTCCGCCAAATGTGGCTTGCTGTAGGCACGAGCTTTGATCGCTCGTAGTGCGGAGGGATCCGATGGGATCTCCTCGGGGACAATCTGCTCGATAGAGATCCCCTCCTCGGTCCCTTGCGTAAACTCAATGTCGGTGAGTGAGGTCACCCTTTCGGCATAGGACAGGCTATCCCGTAGCTCATCACTCAGCTCTCGGAGAAGGGTCAAGCCTCGGTGCGAAAAGAGGTCCGGGCTCTTCACCAACACTGCAACATAGTAGTCGTTGCCAAAGACAGCCTTGAACTCATCCGTCTTGAGCAACATCGGATCACCGCTGACAAAGTAGTCCTCAAAGGATGTTTTCATCACGATACGCTTTAGCCCCACAAGCGAGAGGGCAAGAAGCACGACAAAAACCCCTGCTACCCAAAGCCGATGACACAGTATCCACTCCGCCAGTCGTCTAAACTTACTGTTGATTTTTGTGAGTTTCATCTTTCACTATCACCCTTATTGCGACTCGGGGGAGTAAAAGCAACGATCCCTCCTATAGCGAACCAGGGCCCCATTTGTAAAAAAAAAAAAAAAAACGATCTTTGTTCAAAAGTAACGCAGAGGACAAGTCTAGACCATGCGCCTCCGCCAAGCCGATGACAACAAATCCGAGGATCCGGATTGCTTTCGTCTCGATAAAGTATTGATCTCTAACAACAAATGTAACAAACCACCTACCCGATCACAATACCTAATCCTACTGATTTTTTGTTTCACCTGCCATTCGGAATTACCCAACAAACATGGTTTTTCGATCGACTCTATGCCCCAATACGCAATTGCCGAAACGGATGGAAATAAAATATCCTCCCCCAAAAGTGGGCTGCCGTACCTGCAGTAGAGCGAGAGTTTTGACCCTCTGCCTATATATGGCAGACCATGGGGCATATCTTTATGGTGTGTAACTAGTAAATCACCATTTTAATACATCATTCAAACATTGTAAAATAATATCATTATGGAATCCTCAACCCACCTATCAAGACTACTATCTGTTGGCTCAATCAGCGTGCCTGACTATCAGCGAGCATACTCATGGGACACCGACCGATCGGACAAAAGCCCCAAGCAGGTCAATACCTTCTTGTCCGACCTGCGAAACTATGTGAGCAGTCACTCCTCGACACCGTACTATTTCGGTCACTTCCTTTTTGAGGAAAAGGGGAAAGACCGGTATGCTGTCATCGATGGACAACAGCGACTGACGACTGCAGTCATCTTTTTGTCTGCCCTCTACAAGCGACTAATGGAGGTCAAAAAGGTCAAAAACCTGAAAGAGCTAGACGATGACCTATTTATCCTCCATTGCAACACCATCAAACTAGGTACAAACTATCGCTTCTCGACCGTTGGCTACGACAATCAGATGTTCAGAGACTACGTGATCGACCAAGTCTCTGTCGATGCCGGTGAGAGTGACACGGCTTCGCAAAAAAGGATCGCGGCCGCATTTGACTACTTCACAGCGCAACTCTCCAATGCTGATGAAACCGAGCTCATAGTCCTCCTCAATGCCATCACAAACGCCTCCTGCACGACACATGTGGTAAAGGATGTCACAGAGGCGGTGCAGATGTTTATTTTCCAAAACAACCGTGGCAAAAAGCCCACTAACCTGGAGATCATCAAGGCGCAATTTATGTACCACATACACTTGTATGCGCCACAAGGTGAGACGGAGAGCATTCTGTCCGAAATAACAGGCAGATTTGAGAAAATCTACAGCCTGATCACACAGATAGAGGATTACGTCAATGAAGACAATATCCTGACCTACACCATCAAGGTATTCAGAGACAACTTGACTGATGTAAGCGCCACAGACTTCATAACCGAGCGTCTGGGTGCTCCCAACAGTATTGACTTCATCCGCGACTTTACCCGCAGTCTCTCATCCTGCTTTGCCAGTGTGGCCGGATTCCTACGGGAAGAAAAGGAAAACATGGACTATCACGCACTGCTGGTATCGGCAGATAAGGGCATCATGTTTCCGTTTGTCATCAAAGCCATGCACAACGGGATGAGCCAAGAGGATCTGAACCAACTGGCGAGATCGCTGGAGCAGATCTTTTTGAGGAATAGCATCGTCGGGACTCGCGCCAACCTGGTATGGCGCCTCAATGACTGCTACTGCAACATGAGGTCGGAGGCAAAGACGGTCGTAGAGCACATCAACTGGCTGAAGGAAGCAACCGGCTGGTGGGGCTACTGGAATAATGAGGAGATTGCTCGCTGCCTCGGTATGGGTATATATCATGAGACCGCAAAGATCCTTTTGTGGAAGTACGAAAACCACCTGATAGAGAGCGGGAAGCGTGGCTATAAGCCCATTAGATACGACAGTATCGACACCCCTCACCTAGAGCACATAGCACCACAGACCGAAAACACCGAAGCTGACAATGGATACTGCCCCTATGATGAGGACTTCGTCGCCAACTACCTGGAGTGCTTGGGCAACTACTTGCTACTCTCCGGCAGCCACAACATATCGCTGAGCAACGGCAAATTTCAGGTAAAGCGCGAGAGCTATACCCACTTGCAACAACAGCTGGAAGTCCAAGAAGAGACAAAGCATGACCTCCTCTGGGATAAGGAGAAGATCCGGAACCGCCAAAATAAGATCGTTGGCTACTTGAAAGAAGTTCTATAATAGAACCTGATGACAAAGTGGCTGGACGGTAGTCCGGGACGGGCACTTTGGACAAAACAAAAAGAGCGGGCGTGCCAAAAATTACTTGGCACGCCCGCTCTCTGCTGTGTTGGATGAGCTGTCTAGCTCTGTGGGTACTTAGTCCTCCGGCATTACGAATGGCTCATTGGTCGCGGCATCAGCCTCGGGGGCTGTGGCCGCCTTGACCTCCTCGAGTGCACGAAGTCTCTGCTCCTCTTTCTTGGAGATCACGACAATATCCTCGTACTCACGGAGACCGGTACCTGCGGGGATCAGGTGTCCGCAGATGACATTTTCCTTGAGGGCATCCAGGTTGTCGATCTTGCCCTCGATGGCGGCGTTGTTGAGTACCTTGGGGGTCTCCTGGAAGGATGCGGCGGACATGAAGCTCTGTGTCTGTAGTGCCGCACGTGTGATACCCTGAAGTACTTGGTTGGTCGTAGCCGGCATGGCGTCACGGACTTCCATGGGGGTGAGGTCCTTGCGACGGAGCTGACTATTTTCGTCGCGCAGGCGACGCATGGTGATCAGCTGTCCCTCGTAGTAGTTTTCGGAGTCACCTGGGTTGGTGATGACCTTTTTACCCCACAGGCGGTCGTTCTCCTCGTTGACCTCGATCTTGTCCACAAGCTGTTGCTCAAGGAAGATCGTATCACCCGGATCGACGATCTCCACCTTTCGCATCATCTGTCGTACAATGACCTCAAAGTGCTTGTCGTTGATCGCAACACCCTGCTTGCGGTAGACGTCTTGGACACCATTGACAATGTAGTTTTGGACAGCATTTGGTCCAAGGATTGCCAGAATGTCGGCCGGCGTGATGGCTCCATCGGAGAGTGGATCACCGGCTCGTACAAAGTCATTTTCCTGCACCAATAGCTGTCGGGAGAGCGGTATGAGGTACTTGCGCTCCTCGCCCATCTTGCTGGTGACGATCACCTCGCGATTACCGCGGCGGATACGTCCAAGTTGGATCTCTCCATCGATCTCGGATACGACGGCAGGGTTGGTTGGGTTGCGTGCCTCGAATAGCTCTGTCACACGTGGCAGACCACCGGTGATATCACCGGTCTTCATGATCACACGTGGGATCTTGGCGAGTACCTCACCGGCGCGTACCTTTTCGTTGTCTTTCTTGACAAGGTGTGCGTTGACCGGTAGGTTGATGGTCTTGAGCAGGTTGCCATCCTTGTCCACCACATTGAGTGCAGGGGATAGCTTTTTGTCCTTACTCTCGATGATGATCCGTTCCTCGTGTACGGAGGAGACGTTAGAGTCTGTCTGGACGAGGAAGGTGACGTTTTCGACGACATCCTCGTACTTGAGTGTACCGTCCACTTCGGCAAGAAGTACAGCGTTGAAGGGGTCTGACTCGTAGATGATGTCATCGGCACCAACCTTGGACCCTGGCTTGACGTACAGTGTCGCACCGTAGGGAATATTGGCATTGGTGAGAGTCATCTGTGTGTTTTCGTCCACGACACGCATCTCAGCCTGTCGGCCTATAACGACCATCGCAGTGGTGCCATCCTCTCGCTTGTAGTCAACTGTACGCAACTCGTCTATCTCCAAGATACCGTCGTACTTGGCCTTGAAGAAGCGCTCCACGGTGTCTGATGATGCAACACCTCCGGCGTGGAAGGTTCGCAGCGTCAGCTGTGTACCGGGCTCTCCAATGGACTGTGCGGCAACGACTCCCACGACCTCTCCGATCTCGACCGGACTGTTGTGAGCTAGGTTGCGACCATAGCACTTGGCACATACCCCACGCTTGCTCTCGCAGGAGAGGACGGAGCGGATCTCCACTTCGGTGATCGGTGACTCCTGAATAGCCTCGGCGGCTCTTTCACGAATCTCCTCACCAGCCTTGACGATCAGTTCGCCTGTAAGCGGGTGTATGATGTCGTGTACGGAGACACGGCCCAAAATACGCTCGTACAGTGAGGCAACCACGTTGTTGCCCTCCTTGATCTCTCGGCGGATAATTCCGCGGAGCGTCCCACAGTCCTCCTCGGTGATGATGACATCCTGTGAGACGTCTACAAGCCGACGGGTAAGGTACCCGGCATCGGCCGTCTTGAGCGCAGTATCCGAAAGTCCCTTGCGGGCACCGTGCGTGGAGATAAAGTACTCGAGCACGGAGAGGCCCTCCTTGAAGTTGGAGAGGATCGGGTTTTCCATGGTCTGTGCTCCTTCGCTACCTCTCTGTGGCTTGGCCATCAGACCACGTATACCGGATAGCTGCTGAATCTGGTTGGCAGATCCACGGGCTCCGGAATCCATCATCATGTAGATGGGGTTGAAGCCATCGTTGTCGCTCTTGAGCTGTGACATGAGGACAGCGGACAAGTTATTGTTCACATTCGTCCAAACGTCTATGATCTGGTTGTAACGCTCGTTGTTGGTGATATTTCCGTAGCTGAAGTCCTCCATGATGCTGTCGACCTCCTCAAAGCCCTCCTGGATCATCTCCTCCTTTTCCTCGGGGATGATGACGTCATCGAGGTTGAAGGATAGCCCGGCTTTGTAGGCCATGGTGAAGCCCATGTCCTTGATGTCGTCCAAGAACTTGGAGGTTTTGGCGATGCCACACTCCTTGATCACCTCACCAATGATGGTGCGGAGGACCTTTTTGCCTACCACGTCGTTGATGTAGGGGATACCCTTGGGGACCACAGAGTTGAACATCAGTCGTCCAACTGAGGTCTCGACTATATGCTCGTAGCTGTTGCCGTCCTTGTCAATATCCTGTATGCGAACCTTGATGCGGGCATGCATGGCTATGTGTCCTTCATTGAAGGCAATCATAGCCTCTGCCGGGCCATAGAACGTGTGTCCCTCTCCCTTTGCCTCCTTACGTAGCTTGGTGATGTAGTAGAGCCCAAGCACCATATCCTGTGAGGGTACGGTGATAGGGGTACCGTTGGCGGGGTTGAGGATATTGTGCGAAGCCAGCATAAGGAACTGTGCCTCAAGTATGGCTTCATTGCTAAGCGGGAGGTGCACAGCCATCTGGTCACCGTCGAAGTCGGCGTTGAATGCGGTACAAGCCAAGGGGTGGAGCTGTATAGCTTTTCCCTCGATCAGGCGAGGCTGGAAAGCCTGAATACCAAGACGGTGCAGCGTAGGCGCACGGTTGAGGAGGACGGGGTGTCCTTTGATCACATGCTCAAGGATATCCCATACCTCGGGGACACGCCTATCGACCAATCGCTTGGCACTCTTGACAGTCTTGACAAGCCCACGCTCAATCAACTTGCGGATAATAAAGGGCTTGTAGAGCTCGGCCGCCATCTCCTTGGGCAGCCCGCACTCATGCATCTTTAGCTCCGGTCCTACGACAATAACAGAACGCGCTGAATAGTCCACACGCTTACCGAGGAGGTTTTGGCGGAATCGTCCTTGCTTACCTTTGAGTGAGTCGGTAAGTGACTTGAGCGGTCGGTTGCTGTCTCCCTTGACGGCTCCGGACTTGCCGGAATTGTCGAAAAGGCTATCCACTGACTCCTGTAGCATGCGCTTCTCGTTTCGGAGAATCACCTGCGGTGCGCGTGTCTCAATGAGGCGACGAAGGCGGTTGTTGCGGATAATGACGCGACGATAAAGCTCGTTGAGGTCAGAGGTCGCAAAACGACCGCCATCAAGAGGTACGAGAGGGCGCAGATCGGGTGGAATGACCGGCACTACCTTGAGCACCATCCACTCCGGGCGACTATAGCCGTTGCTCGCGCGGAAACTCTCGACGACTTGTAGACGCTTGAGGGCTTCTTTTTTGCGTTGCTGAGAGGTTTCCTTGGATGCTCTGGCACGCAACTCATATGAGAGTTTGTCGAGATCCACTCGCTCCAGTAGAGAGAGTATAGCCTCGGCTCCGGTATCGGACTCAAACTTGCCGGGATCACCATTAGGCAAATCTTGATTACCCTCGGGAAGTCCGTCAAGGATCTCCAGGTATTCTTCCTCAGAAATGAGGTCACCCGGCTCGAGATTTTCCATGGGGCCCGGATTGATGACCGCATAGCTCTCGTAATAAATAATCTTCTCTAGTTTTTTGGACGGAATACCAAGCAGGTAGGCAATCTTATTGGGGACAGACCTGAAAAACCAGATGTGTACCACGGGCACCTCTAGCTTGATGTGTCCCATACGCTCACGGCGCACTTTTTTCTCTGTCACCTCTACCTGACAACGGTCGCAGACTACACCGCGATACCGTATCCCCTTGTACTTTCCGCAGTGGCACTCATAATCCTTGACAGGGCCAAATATTCTCTCACAGAATAGGCCGTCTCGCTCGGGCTTGTAAGTCCGGTAGTTGATTGTCTCAGGCTTGAGGACTTCACCGGATGAGGTCTCCAGGATCTCCTCAGGAGAGGCAATCCCTATGCGGATGCTATTAAAGTTGGACTTTACCTTTTTATCTCTTTTGAAAGCCATAGGTACTTTATTGCTTTACTATGATTGAGGAATGAATAGGGTGGCGCGTGATCAGTCTAGCTCGAAAGTGAGACCAAGACCACGGAGTTCGTGCAAGAGAACATTCAGGGACTCCGGAATGCCGGGCTTGGGCATAGGAGTACCCTTGACGATGGCTTCGTATGCTTTGGATCGTCCTACTACGTCGTCGCTCTTGATCGTGAGGATCTCCTGTAGCGTATGGGCTGCGCCATAAGCCTCCAGGGCCCACACCTCCATCTCTCCGAAACGCTGACCTCCAAACTGTGCTTTACCACCAAGAGGTTGCTGAGTAATCAGTGAATACGGACCAATGGAACGGGCGTGCATCTTGTCATCTACCATGTGCCCCAGCTTTAGGAAGTAGGTCACACCGACGGTGGCGGGTTGGTCAAAGCGCTCACCCGTCTCGCCGTCTCTCAGGTAGGTAGTTCCATAGCGTGGAAGTCCTGCCTTGTCGGTCCAGGTATTGAGGTCATCAAGGGTCGCCCCATCAAAGATAGGAGTGGCAAACTTGGTCCCCAGCTTGGCGCCTGCCCAGCCAAGGACAGCCTCGAAAATCTGACCCAGATTCATACGCGATGGTACACCAAGGGGGTTGAGGCAGATGTCCACTGGGGTACCATCCTCCAAGAATGGCATATCCTCGCGACGAACAATCTTGGAGACAATACCCTTGTTTCCGTGACGTCCGGCCATCTTATCACCTACCTGTATCTTGCGTTTTTTGGCAATCAAGACTTTTGCATTTTGGAGGATACCATTGGGGAGTTCGTCACCCAAAGTGGCATCAAACTGCTTGCGTCGGTAGTCGCTTTCTATCTTTTTGACCTTGTTGTTGTAGTTGCGCAAAAGCTCTGCAATGAGTGTATTTGTGTGCTCATCACTAGTCCATCCGGTGCCGTTCACTTCGTGTAGCTCAAGTTGCTTGAGTGCTGCTTTGGTAAACTTGGCTCCCTTGCTGAGCACCACTATACCCTGAGTATCGGTGACACCTTGAGAGACCTTTTTGGCTGTGAGGACTGATAGCTTGTCGATCATGATATCCAGAAGCTCCTTCTTCTCACTCTCCTCCTCCTCAGTGAGGCGCTTTTTCACTTCACGCAGAGTGACACGACTGTTTTTGGTCTTGACAGCTCGAGAATAGAGGTGTGTGTCAATCACAACCCCCGACAGAGAGGGATTCGCCTTGAGGGAAGCATCCTTCACGTCTCCTGCCTTCTCACCAAATATCGCATGGAGTAGTTTTTCCTCCGGAGTGGGGTCGCTCTCACCCTTTGGAGTAATCTTTCCGACCATGATATCCCCCGGATGCACTCTGGCACCTACGCGGATAATGCCTCGCTCGTCAAGATCCTTGGTTGCATCTTCACTGACGTTGGGGATGTCACTTGTCAGCTCTTCCATACCTCGCTTGGTCTCGCGAACCTCTAGATTGTACTCGTCGACATGGACACTGGTGAAGTAGTCTTCAGACACCATACGCTCGCTCAGGACGATAGCATCCTCATAGTTGTAGCCCTTCCAAGGCATATAGGCAACTACGAGGTTGCGTCCAAGTGCCAGTTCGCCATTTTCGGTAGAATAGCCCTCGGTAAGCAGCTGTCCTTTCTTGACTTTGTCGCCCTTGAAAACAATAGGACGTAGGTCGATAGTTGTGCTCTGGTTGGTCTTGCGCCACTTAGGCAGACGATAGGTGACTGTATCGCTATCAAAGCGGGTAAAGAGCTCATCTTCTGTATAATTGTACCTGATCCTTATCTCTGCAGCATCAACGTACTCCACGACACCATCTCGCTCAGCGACAAGTTGAGTACGAGAGTCGCGGACCAGCTGTCCTTCCAAACCGGTACCCACAATCGGTGCGTCGCTGTGGATCAGCGGCACAGCTTGTCGCATCATGTTTGAACCCATGAGCGCACGGTGAGCATCGTCATGCTCCAGGAAAGGAATCAACGAAGCGGCGATGGATGCTATCTGCATAGGAGATACATCCATGAGATCCACCTCATCAGGCGAAACTACAGGGAAGTCAGACCCATACCTTGACTTCACAGTATCATTTTGGAAAGTTCCATCCTCACGCAAAGGAGCATTACCCTGTGCTACTGTTTTTTCTTCCTCCGCTTCGGCAGTGTAATAGTCAATACCGGCTTTGGTAAAATCCACCTTGCCATCCTTTACCTTGCGGTAGGGGGTGGCGATAAAGCCTAGGTCATTGATCTTGGCATACACACAAAGTGAGCTGATCAGACCGATGTTTGGACCCTCAGGTGTCTCAATAGGGCAGAGACGACCATAGTGGGTATAGTGAACGTCACGAACCTCAAATCCCGCACGATCACGACTAATACCACCGGGACCTAGTGCAGATAGACGACGCTTGTGTGTGATTTCGGCCAGCGGGTTCGTCTGGTCCATAAACTGAGACAGCGGATTGGTCCCAAAGAAAGAGTTGACCACACTGCTTATCGTCTTTGCGTTGATCAGATCAACGGGGGTAAAAACCTCATTGTCACGGACATTCATTCGCTCTCGTACCGTACGCGCCATGCGGGACAAGCCGATACCAAATTGCTGGTAGAGTTGCTCACCCACAGTACGTACACGACGGTTACTCAAGTGGTCAATATCATCGACAGTGGCTTTACCGTTCTTTAGCGCAACGATGTAGGTAATGATGCTGGCAATATCCTCGTTGGTCAGCACTTTGATATCTTCGCTGATATCCAGCTTGAGCTTTTTGTTGATGCGGTAGCGGCCTACGTCTCCAAGGTCATATCGTTTGTCGGAGAAAAAGAGGCTGTTGATCACCTCCTGAGCAGACGTCTCGTCCACCGGGTCTTGGCTACGCAGTTGCTTATAGATGTGATAGACGGCCTCCTTTTGCGAGTTGGAGGGGTCCTTTTGTAGCGTATTGGTGATGACCGAATAGTCAAGTCCGCCCTCGCTCTCTTTGGTCAGGAGTATATTCTTTGCGCCCGACTCAAGGATCAGCTCTGCATTTTCCTCCGTTAGTTCTTCATCACGGTCCACCACGACTTCGTAGCGTTCCATGGATACCACCTCCCCTGTTTCCTCATCTACTAGATCCTCTATCCAGCTCTTCAGTACGCGAGCCGCAATTTTACGACCTAGGTTTTTCTTTAGATTGGTCTTATTGACCTTCATCTCCTCGGCGATGCCAAAAAGACTCAGTATGTCCTTGTCTGTTTCATAGCCAATAGCACGCAGCAGAGTGGTCACAGGGAGCTTCTTTTTGCGATCGATATAGGCGTACATGACGTTGCTGATATCCGTCGCAAACTCAATCCACGATCCCTTGAACGGAATCACACGAGCACTATATAGCTTGGTTCCATTGTTGTGCACACTCTCCGAGAAAAACACACCTGGTGAGCGGTGCATTTGGGAGACGACGACACGCTCAGCACCATTGATCACAAAGGTGCCTGATGGTGTCATGTATGGGATCTGCCCTAGATAGACCTCCTGTACCGAAGTGTCAAAGTCCACATGATCCGGATCGGTACACTCCAAGCGGAGCTTCGCCTTGAGCGGAACATTGTAGGTCAGTCCTCTGGTCAAGCACTCTTCAATAGAGTACCTCGGTGGATCTATGAAATAGTCCAAAAACTCTAGTATGAAGTTGTTCCGAGTGTCATGGATCGGGAAATTCTCCATGAACACCTTGTACAACCCCTCGTTCTTTCGCTTTTCGGAAGGGGTATCCAGCTGCATAAAATCCTTGAAGGACTTGAGCTGAACGTCCAAAAAGTCTGGAAAGTCCACAGGGTGCTGTATGGACGCAAAGTTTACTCTTTGTGCAGATTTATTTGAGGACATGGTGGGTTATTAGGGGAATGAAATAAAAAAGGGGACAGAAAAAGACATGAAATGGTTAAGAACCCCCCGTTTGGGGGTTCTTAACCATATTCTCGCACATTTAGTGCGAGAGTAGAGGAAGTTTATTACTTAATCTCAACCTCAGCTCCTGCTTCTTCAAGCGCAGCCTTCAGTGCTTCAGCTGTAGCTTTGTCAGCACCTTCCTTGATCGTTGATGGAGCACCGTCTACGAGTTCCTTTGCTTCCTTCAGACCTACGCCAAGCTGTTCCTTGACGGTCTTAACCACCTGAAGTTTTGCACCACCTGCAGCCTTGAGGATTACATCAAACTCAGTCTTCTCCTCAGCTGCTGCGGCTTCACCACCTGCGACAGGTCCTGCAACTGCTACTGCCGCTGCTGCTGGTTCGATACCGTACTCATCCTTCAGGATGTTTTTGAGCTCGGTTACTTCAATAACGGTCAGGTTCACGAGTTGTTCAGCTATTGCTTTGATATCTGCCATTTTAGTATCTTGTATTTATGTTTGGTTATCTGTTTACTGAAAAAATCACTTTCTCTTGTTTGTTGATTACTCGCCACGCTCTTCGAGGGTTTGGAGCACACCATGTATCGTACCACCAGCGGCAGACTCCAGTGCGGAAACCACACCTTGTATTGGAGACTCCAGCATGAGTAGGATATCGCCGAGTAGCTCCTCCTTGCTCTTCACGTTCACGAGCTCTTCGAGCTTGCCTGCTCCGAGGTAGATACCTCCTTGCACATAGGCGCTCTTCAGTTCAGGGCGCACAGGAGCTCCTGTAGCGGCCGCAGCCTTGCGAGCGTCCTTCGTAAACTCCTTGATCAGTCGAGCCGGAGCATTGGCGGTCTCGCTAAACATCACTGCGGTGTTACCCTTCAGAGTTTCAAAGAGTGGGCTGTAAGCCTCCTCATTTACCTCTTTCAGAGCAAGCCGGAGGAGCGTGTTTTTGGCCACAACGACCTTCACACCACGCTTGAATGCCTCACGACGCAGTTCGCTTGTCTTGTCCGCCGGCATGCCTTCCATGTCAGTGAGATAAAAGTTATCGTACTGACCGATTAGCTCTACCAGTGAGTCTAGTATTCTCTGTTTATCTTCTTTTCTCATTATGGGTCCGTTTTCTTCCTGTTGTATAAAAAAAGTACCGGTTCAGCATCCGATGGTTACTTGTCACCCTCGAGAGAGCGTGTATCCACCTTGATGCTCGGACTCATAGTGCTTGATAAATAAACACTCTTCATATACGTTCCCTTAGCGGCCGCAGGGCGGAGCTTCACGAGCGTATTGAGAAATTCACGGGCGTTGTCGTAGATCTTGTCGGCATCAAAAGAAACCTTACCCACAGTTGAGTGAACGATACCGGACTTGTCGACCCTAAAGTCGATCTTACCCTGCTTTACTTCACGTACAGCGGCTCCGATCTCGTTGGTCACGGTTCCACTCTTGGGGTTAGGCATGAGACCACGAGGTCCAAGCACTCTACCCAGTGCACCGATCTTACCCATGATTGCAGGCATGGTGATGATGACGTCAATATCGGTCCACCCGCCTTTGATCTTTTCAATGTATTCGTCCAGTCCTACAAAGTCTGCACCAGCTTCCTTTGCCTCTTCCTCCTTATCAGAGGAGCAGAGTACCAGCACCCTAGTTTCCTTACCGGTACCGTGTGGTAGACTAACTACACCACGTACCATCTGGTTAGCCTTACGAGGATCAACACCGAGGCGAACATCCAAATCTACTGAAGCATCAAACTTCGTCGTCGTAATCTCTTTTACGAGCGCTGCTGCTTCACGTAGTGTGTAGATTTTTCCCGGCTCGATCTTGCTCAGGGCCAACTTTTGATTTTTCGTCAGTTTGCTCATTGTTTCGATCTGTTTCTTAGTTATTGAACATCAGCCGGGAAGTCACCCTTTACGGCTATCCCCATACTCCTTGCTGTTCCGGCCACCAACTTCATTGCGCTTGACACAGTGAAGCAGTTTAGGTCGACCATTTTGTCTTCTGCGATAGCTTTGACATCGTCCCAGGTCAGTGTAGCCACTTTCTTGCGATTGGGCTCAGCACTACCGGATTTCTTCTTCGCTTTTTCCAGAAGCTGTACAGCGACAGGAGGCGTCTTGACAACAAAGTCAAAGGACTTATCCGCATAGTAAGTAATCACTACAGGCAGGATCTGTCCGGCTTTGTCTTGGGTCCTGGCGTTGAATTGCTTGCAAAACTCCATGATGTTGATTCCCTTTGCACCAAGTGCGGGGCCAACAGGAGGTGAAGGGTTAGCCGCACCACCTTTGATTTGCAGTTTCATCTGGCCAGCAATTTCTTTTGCCATGATTAAAATTCAGTTTGTTGTGTTAATAAATAAAATGGTGTGGAACACATCAAAGTACAAACGAGCTACTACTTGAGACCGCCACCTTTTCTCCTTGCGATACTCCCAAGGCCGGGAGTGCGTAACATCTACCACAAAGCTCCGGTGTCGTTCGGTCAATTAGTCTGGCTGGCTCTCCTTTTCCACCTGTACATAGTCCAGTTCCATGGTTGTCTCACGACCGAATACCTTTACCAGGATCTTCAGTCTTTTGCGGTCATCCATCACCTCGATCACCTCGCCAAAGAAGCCGGAGAAAGGACCAAAGGTCACCTTCACCCGTTCTCCCACGACAAAGTTCATCTCCACATCATCTGAGGATTCACTCAGCTTGTCAGCTGTTTCGTGCAGCTGTCTCACATCGTGGTCCGAAAGCGAAACCGGCTCCACGTCTCCGCCCAGGAAGCCCAGTACATTGGGCACACGACGGAGCAGGTGCGCCGTCTCTCCCTCAAGCAGAGCTTCTACAAACACGTACCCGGAGTAGTATGGGCGAGTCCGCTCGACCTTACCGCCCTTGGCACTTTTGTTGACCTGTAGGACAGTCTCCATCGGGATCAGAATCTCGCGCACATTGGTACGAAACAAAGGCTCCACATCTCGCATACCGGAAATGTAGCTCTCTACCTCTGTCTCCTTACCCGTAATGGTACGTAGTACGTAGAACTTGAAGTCGTCTTTCTTACTCATTGATGTTGGTTGTTCTCTAGACGTGAATGACTTGCAGAATGTTTCATGACCAACAGGTGATCACTCCACTTATCTGCCACACTGCCACTCAGAGTGGGAGGTGCTTTCAGGAAAACCCTTGGCGCCTCGGCCAGTGTACATGCTGTGAGCAGAAGTACCATCCCATCACCGCCATGCTATCGGAACACTCAGCCCCACCTAGAGGTGACACTGAGCAGATTCACGCTAGACGATGAAGTGATAAATACCTCCCATGATGAACTCGAAAGCCTGGTCCACCAAAAAGATAAACAGAGAGAGTATCACGGAAGCTGCCAATACAATCACTGCACTCGATGAGAGCTCTTTTTTTGCGGGCCATGTCACCTTATAGCGTAGCTCTTCGTAGCAGGTAACGCAATAGTTCCAAGCTCGCACAAAGATGTTTCGATCCTTAGATTTAGCCATAAACCTAAAAGTATCTCCTATATACAATTTCTAAATTTTTCTATGCACGGGTTGAGAGGCTCGAACTCCCGACACCTGGTTTTGGAGACCAGTGCTCTACCGACTGAGCTAAACCCGTATGTAGCATAGCAGTGTAGCCTTGGCTTGTTTTTTTCGTAACAGTGTCGGCTACACTGCTCATGCTATTTCTTGTCACCTCTCACGGGGGAGAGGATCAATGCTTCTTCTGACGTATTAGTCAAGCAGCTCAGTGATCTGGCCTGCACCTACCGTACGGCCACCCTCGCGGATTGCGAAGCGGAGACCTACGCTACATGCTACCGGGCTGATCAGATCCACCTCGATGGTAACGTTGTCACCAGGCATCACGATCTCGTGTCCCTCGGGGAGTTTGATCTCACCGGTCACGTCGAGCGTACGGATGTAGAACTGTGGACGGTAGTGGTTGCGGAACGGTGTGTGACGACCACCCTCTTCCTTTTTCAGGATATAGACCTCAGCCTTGAACTTGGTGTGAGGCTTCACAGAGTTGGGAGCAGCGATGATCATACCACGCTTGATCTCATCCTTCTCAACACCACGGAGAAGCAGACCTACGTTGTCACCGGCCTCGCCTTGATCCAAAATCTTGCGGAACATCTCCACACCGGTCACGACAGACTTGCGACCCTCGGCACCAAGACCGATGATCTGTACCTCGTCGTTCACGTGGATCTTACCAGTCTCGATACGTCCGGTAGCCACGGTACCACGACCTGTGATAGAGAAGACATCCTCTACAGGCATCAGGAAGGGCTTGTCCACGTCACGAGGAGGCAGCGGGATCCAGTTATCTACTGCGTCCATCAGTTCCTCTACAGACTTCACCCACTTCTCCTCACCGTTGAGTGCACCGAGTGCAGATCCACGGATGACAGGAGTATTGTCGCCGTCAAAGTCATAGAAAGAGAGCAGGTCTCTCATCTCCATCTCCACGAGCTCGAGCATCTCCTCGTCGTCTACCATGTCACACTTGTTCATGAAGACTACAAGGCGAGGTACGTTCACCTGACGAGCTAGCAGGATGTGCTCTCTAGTCTGAGGCATAGGACCGTCAGTGGCAGCCACTACGATGATAGCACCGTCCATCTGAGCTGCACCGGTTACCATGTTCTTGACATAGTCGGCGTGCCCTGGACAGTCAACGTGTGCATAGTGACGGGTCGCTGTCTCGTACTCTACGTGTGAAGAGTTGATCGTAATACCACGCTCTTTCTCCTCAGGAGCGTTATCAATGGAGTCAAACGAGCGAATTTCCTTGCCGAACTTCTCACCAAGCACCTTGGTGATAGCAGCGGTCAGGGTCGTCTTACCGTGGTCCACGTGACCAATTGTACCGATATTTACGTGCGGTTTGGTCCTTTCGTAATGTTCTTTTGCCATAGTTTGATAACAATAAAATATAGTTGAGTTAAGTAATTCACTCTCTCGCGGCACGAGCCAACACTCACAACCTCTTCACTAAAACACAAAAAGGAGGTGAAGCCTTGACCCACGGCGCTCTGCCGTCTGTGTCCTCATCAGGCCTAGGCCTTATCTTGGGCGACACGGCTGGCAATCGACCCGCGTGAGTCTCTTCCTCTTCACCTGCGTTGTTTGTCAGCAGTAGATGACCTCCTCACTCTATCAAGCACTTGAATAGGCCATGCTAGCGCCACTTGAGCCGATGCCGGGATTTGAACCCGGGACCTCTTCCTTACCAAGGAAGTGCTCTACCACTGAGCTACATAGGCATTATTTTTTTTGAGCGGAAGACGGGGCTCAAACCCGCGACCCTTAGCTTGGAAGGCTAATGCTCTATCGACTGAGCTACTTCCGCATGATTGTTTTGTGGGCAGTGATGGATTCGAACCACCGTAGGCGAAAGCCAGCTGAGTTACAGTCAGCCCCATTTGTCCACTCTGGTAACTGCCCAATTATCCCTTTCGGGCCCGCCGTCACCATTTGACCAAGCGGTTAATCGTTCGCAAAGGTAACCAAATATTTCAAATATGCAAAACTTTTGCCCTCTTGTTTTTATTTGTCCGTACCTTCGTTCAATCTTGGCACAAATATACAGCGAATATTTTAGTTGACCAACTGTCTGCGGTCGCCCGGTCAGTCGACTCGCTCCACCTGCTTTACTCCCTTGGTGGTTCTGAGCTTGTTGAGGAGTGCGGTGAGCACCCCCAAGCTCTTGACGTAAATGTAGAAGTAGCCGACGAAAAGGCCATCTTCGGAGTTGACTTTGAAGCTGCGGAGGGTCACCTCTTTTTCGGTAGAGATCTGACCGGTGATGTTGTTGACCACAGCTAGGTCATCATTTCCCACGACACGGAGTGCGGCTTCGTAACCGACGGCATTTTTTTGTCCCGTCCACTCTGCCTTGAGTATGCGGTAGCCGTAGTTCCGAAAGAGATCTGGTGCATTGGGGCAGTCCATGCGGTGTATGCTCATGCCATTTCCGGTCGTGAAGGCGAATATCTTATCGCCATATATGGGGTTGCAGCACTTGGCGAAACGGTAGGCGATTCCGGAGAGGTTTTTGTCGATCAGCAGGACCTCGTCTTTTTCCTTGGTGATGCGCTCGGGCACGGTTGGGCTGATGTAGTCCTCGGCCTTTAGCTTTTCGGAGGTATCGGTCTCTTGGGTGTCGACACAGGTGCGGTATCGATCCAAAAAAGCATTGAGGTCGACCCGATCGTGGCTTAGGTCGAGGAAAAAGGAGGTGAGTTGCTTGTAGCCCATCTTGCGCACCAGCTTGCCCACCTCTCCTTCGTTGTAGGGGAGTTTTCGGTTTTTGACCCGTCGTTGCAGCTCTTCTCTCGCCAGGCGGATGACCTCCTCGTTTTGCGCTCTCAGACTGGCTTTTATTTTGGCTCTTGCCCTACCGGTGGTGACGTAGTTGAGCCAGTCGGGCTTGGGTTGCTGGTTTTTTGAGGTGATGACCTCGACAGTATCGCCATTTTTGAGGACTTGTCGCAAGGAGGTGTTGACACCGTTGACCTTGGCAGAGACGGTATGGCTCCCGACACGGGTGTGGATCTGGTAGGCAAAGTCGAGGGTGGTTGCACCCTTGGGTAGCTTGACTAGGTCACCCCGTGGCGTAAAGACGTAGATCTCCTCATCATAGAGGTCCATCTTGAAGGCTTGGATGCGCTCCTCCTCGCTTTGGTTGGGGTTTTCGAGGAGGCTTCGGACGCCGGTCATGAATTCGTCCAAACCACTCTCGGATCTTATCCCCTTGTAGCGCCAGTGTGCGGCAAGCCCTTTCTCAGCCACTTCGTCCATCCGTCGGGTACGGATCTGGACCTCCACCCAGCGTCGGCTCGGGCCCATCACGGTGATGTGTAGGCTCTCGTAGCCATTGGACTTGGGGATAGAGACCCAGTCCTTGAGCCGCTCGGGATTGGGGCGGTACATATCGGTGATGATGGAGTAGACCTGCCAGCACTGGGCGCGCTCCTCCTCGGGTGGTGCCTCTAGGACGATACGGATGGCAAAAAGGTCGTAGATCTCCTCAAAGGCCACCTTCTTTTTCTTGAGCTTGTTGCGGATGGAGGAGATGGACTTGGTGCGCCCCTTGATGGTGTACTTGAGCTTGGCCTCGTCCAGTCGCTTGCGCACCGGCCCGATAAAGGCCTCGATGTAGGCGTCTCGGCTTGCTTTGGTCTCGGCGAGCTTCTCCTTGATGTAGTCAAAGGTCGGACGGTCGGTGTACTTTAGGCAGAGGTCCTCCATCTCACTCTTGACGCCATAGAGTCCCAGTCGGTGAGCCAGTGGAGCATAGAGGTAGGAGACCTCGATAGCCAGGCCGAGGCGTGCATCCTCATCCAAGTGTTGCTCCGCCACTCTGAGGAGCTGCAGCCGTCTGGCTAATAATATGAGTATGATCCGGACATCCTCGGCAAAGGAGAGGAGGAAGTGGCTAAAGTTTTCGGTCGTGACGACCGGTGAGGTGGCATACAGGTCGGTCACTCGTAGGAGTAGCTCCAGGAGGTGTGCCACGTCCGGGCCAAAGACCGCCCTTGCCTCATCCACAGTGTAGAGTCCCTCGAGTACCGGTTGCTCCAGCAGGTGAGCCAGGATGGAGCTACCTCGCAGGCCGATCTCCTCGACGATCACCAAGGCGGTGAGGAGTTGGTTGGCCGGCTCCCTGTCTCCATGCTTCTGTCCCACACGTCGCAGGGTGGCAAGTAGGGGATGCCACTGCGCCTTGGGGATATCGTGATCGGCTTGGACCAGCTGTCTCAGGAGCTGTGTCGTCGTGCGGTTGTCGTACTTCAAACGGCTCATTTTGTACTCCTCTCCTATGGCTTGACATTCACGATGGTCCCCACTTCGCTCATATCCTTGAAGGAGGAGGAGAGAAAGGCCTGCAGTTGGTCCACATCGGCATTGGCGATGAGCTCGCCTCGGTAGGCGAGTGCTATCTCCCCGCGCTCTTCGCTGACGATGATGACCTTGGCATCGGATTGCTGGCTCATCCCCAGTCCCGACCGGTGACGGAGTCCCATCTCCTTGGGCAACTCCTGTCCTTGTGCCACGGGCAAGATGCACCCGGCAGCCATGAGCTTGTGGTGGCTGATGATGAGGGCTCCATCGTGGAGTGGGGAGTTTTTGAAAAAGATGTTTTCGATGAGTCGGGAGTTGATATCGGCATTGATGATCTCGCCTGTGTGCATGTAGGGTTCGAGGCTGATCTTCTCCTCTATGACGATCAGTGCGCCTACTTTTTTGCGCGCCATACTCACCGATGCAAAGGTGATCATGGCTATGTAGGAGGCTTCGGCCTTTTCGTCACTTTTGCTCCGGCTCTTGAAGAGTCTCCGGATGGAGAGCCATCGATTGCCACCGGAGCCGAGGGCGTTGAGAAAACGCCGTATATCGTCCTGAAAGATGATCACCAGCGCCAGCAAGCCGGCGTTCATGACTGCGCTCATCACTTTGCCCATCAGGCGCATATTGAGCAACAGTGAGGCCACCACCCACAGCAGGACCAAGGTGGCGATGCCCAGTAGGAGGTTGCTGCTCCCACTCTTGCGTAGCGAGTTGTATATAAGGTATAGGACAGAGCCAAAAATGACGATGTCCAAAAAGTCAATGAAGGTAAATGATAGCCAGCTCATATCGTCGTCAGTCACACTGTATCTGCCCAAAGATACCATTTTCTGCGAAGCACTGGTCCTCTGGGCGTATGTTTCGCCACCCGGGATTCAAGATGCCGGAGGTGCGACACCCGGAGCTAGATGGTTGTTTGGATTGAGAAAAAGGGGAAAAACATAAGGGTGCCCCCTCCGATCCGCGGTGCATCTTTATTTTTTCTATCCGTCTAAGCGATCGCTTCTATCCGTGAAAAGTTTTGCTTCTATCCGTGAAAAGTTTTGCTTCTATCCGTGAAGACTTTTGCTTCTATCCGTGAAACTCGAGGCTTCTTGCAATCAACTGACTCTGTGGAGGTTGCAAAAGTGCCAAAACAGACCTCAAAATGGGCTTCTCCGGGTGGTTTTTGTCTTGCCCGAAGAAATTGTTGTAAGTTTGTGTGAAGATGGGGCCTTATTTGGGTCTCACAACGTAGTAAAACAATCCACAGAGCGAGAGAGATCCCATGGATATAGCAGAGCTTGGTGCCTTTGGGCTGGTGCAAAAGATCACGGAGCCTTTTCGGTCCACACATGATGAGTCGACAATAGTGGGCATCGGGGATGATGCGGCTGTCCTTGGCCCATCGGTTGCCTCCCATACTCTGGTGAGTACGGAGTTGCTGATGGAGGGGATTCACTTTGACTTGGTCTATTTTCCGCTTCGTTATCTAGGCTTCAAGGCAGTGACGTCGGGGGTTTCGGACCTCATTGCGATGGGGGGGACCCCTCATCAGATCCTACTCTCTCTGGGGCTTTCGCAGCGTTTTCAGGTGGAGGATGTCTCTGCCATCATGGCGGGTGTGGCAGAGGCGTGTGAGTTTTACCACGTGGATCTGGTGGGTGGCGATACGACCCCATCCCTCACGGGATTGACGATCAGTGTCACGGCTATCGGCAGTGTCGGTGAGGGTGAGGCGATCTTGCGCTCGACGGCTCGGCGGGGTGACCTCCTCTGCGTGACCGGCAACCTGGGTGCCGCCTACATGGGCCTTCAGCTACTGGTGCGCGAAAAGGTGGCCTATGATGGTACAGCGGACTTCAAACCCGACTTTGAGGGACGGGAGTATATCCTGCAACGTCAGATGAGACCCATCGCACGACTGGATATCCTCCGGGAGCTCGACCGAGTGGGGTTGCGCCCCGGTGCAATGATCGATGTCACTGATGGACTGGCGAGTGACCTTTTGCAGCTGTGCAAATCATCGGGGGTTGGTTGCAGAGTGTATGAGCAGCGCATACCGATCGACCACGAGACTGTGGGGATGGCCGAGGACTTTGGGCTGGACCCCACGATGTGTGCGCTGAATGGCGGGGAGGATTTTGAGCTACTCTTCACAGCTCCACTCTCGTCCAAAGAGCTACTGGACACCCTGCCCGATGTGAGCCAGATCGGTTTTGTCACGGATGCCGGTGATGGCTGTCGCCTAGTGAGTAGTGGGGGTAGCGAGACGGATATAACGGCACAAGGTTTTTCAAAACAAAGATCATGAAACAATACCTCGACCTCCTACGCGACACTCTGGAGCACGGGACTCGCAAGGGCGATCGTACCGGGACCGGGACTCTCAGCACCTTTGGGCACCAAGCCCGATACGACCTACGGGATGGTTTTCCGCTGGTAACGACCAAAAAGCTACACCTCCGCAGCATCATTCATGAGCTCCTGTGGTTCGTCCACGGAGACACAAACGTCCGATACCTGCAAGAAAACGGGGTGCGGATCTGGAACGAGTGGGCAGATGAGCAGGGAGACCTGGGACCAATCTATGGGGCGCAGTGGCGTCGCTGGATGGACCAAGAGGGGCGGGTGCATGACCAGCTGGCAGAGGTGATACGGACGATACGGACCAACCCCGACAGTCGTCGCATGGTGGTGAGTGCCTGGAACGTCGGACAGATCGAGGAGATGCGGTTGCCTCCGTGCCACTTGCTTTTCCAATTTTATGTCGCAGATGGTGTCCTTTCGCTCCAAATGTATCAGAGGAGTGCGGACCTATTTTTGGGCGTGCCCTTCAACATAGCCAGCTATGCCCTACTCCTCCGGATGGTGGCCCAAGTGACGGGGCTGGAAGCCGGGACCTTTGTCCACACGACCGGAGACACACACCTCTACCTCAACCACCTCGAGCAGGCACGCACCCAACTACAGCGAGCGCCTAGAGCGTTGCCCCAAATGTTGCTCAACCCGGAGGTGAAGGAGATTGAGGATTTTCGGTACGAGGACTTTGAGCTGGTGGGCTACGACCCTTGGCCGGCGATCAAAGCGACAGTGGCTGTCTGATACTTTTGCTATGCGACTCAACCTCATTGTAGCTATAGGCCAAAAGCACGAGATAGGGCAAGGCGGTGACATGCCTTGGCGCAGGGGGCTACCGGCAGATCTGGCTCACTTCAAGTCCACAACCATGGGCTACCCCATCATCATGGGGCGACGCACGTTTGAATCCTTCCCCAAGGGTGCACTGCCCGGTAGGCGAAATATCGTGATCACTCGCGACACCGACTACAAAAGGCCGGGGATCGAAGTGGCCGGCTCACTGGAGGAGGCGTTCGGACTTGTGGCCCATGAGGAGCAATCTTTCGTGATCGGTGGGGCGCAGATCTATAGGCAGTCGATGGAGAGAGTCGACAGGCTCTACATTACAGTGGTGGAGCAGACCTTTCCGGAGGCCGACACTTTTTTTCCGGAGATCGACCCGACAAGGTGGATCTGTACAAACAAAGAGGCACATCCGGCGGACGAAAAAAACCTCTACCCCTATCTCTTTACGACCTGGGAACGCCGGTAATTCACTTTATTCATATTTCGGAACATCAACTCTATGTCAAGTGTAACATCTCCTTGGAATCTTTTCAAAACAATAGTTTGGTGGACCTTGGGTGGCGGTCTTATCCTGGCGATTGAGTATTTTTTCTGCGGTGTGCTCTGGTGCCTCAGCATCATTGGCATCCCGTGGGGGTTGCAGATCCTCAAGATTGGCACCCTGACACTCTTCCCCTTTGGTGCCAAGGTTTCGGACGCCAGGGGTGGTGCCATCGGGTGTGTAGGCAACGTCCTGTGGATCCTGACCGGTGGATTGCTGACCGCCTTGTCGCACCTAGTGGTCGGTGTCTTGCTCTGCATCACCATCATCGGCATCCCGTGGGGTAAGATGCACTTCAAGTTTGCCCAACTCACCCTTGCGCCTTTCGGACGAGATATAGAGTTTGCCTGATGTTTCCGGATCACGCTTTTCATCATCCGCCCGACAGGACAGCACCTATCGGGATCTTTGACTCCGGGTACGGAGGCCTCACCATATTGCGAGGGCTGCGAGAGGTTTTGCCACAGTACGACTACCTCTATCTAGGCGACAACGCTCGCTCTCCATACGGTCAACACACCTTCGACACCATCTACCGCTATACCGGACAGGCGGTGGCCTATCTATTTGAGCAAGGATGTCCACTGGTGCTACTGGCGTGCAATACCGCCTCTGCTCGGGCACTCAGAGCTATCCAAAACATTGACCTCGTCCGGAGTGCCGACCCCACTCGGCGTGTCCTCGGGGTCATTCGCCCCACGGTCGAGCATATGGATGCCAACACACGCAACGGACATGTGGGGATCCTAGCCACCGCCGCAACCGTACAGAGCAATACCTACGGCATAGAGATGAGCGAGTACTTCCCTAGGATCACCCTCTCTCAGCATGCGGCTCCCATGTGGGTGCCCTTGGTGGAGCATGGGGAGTACCACAGCAGTGTGGGCGTGGATTACTTTGTCCGGAGAGAGGTGGAGGCCCTTTTGGCAATGGATCCCGACATGGACCTCATTCAGCTCGCTTGCACCCACTACCCGCTTCTCCTGCCGGTGATACGCAAGTATGTGCCCGACCACATCCGGATCCAAGGACAAAGCGATATCATGAACGAGTCCACTATGGACTACCTACGCCGACACCCGGAGATGGAGCAACGACTATCCAGGGGCGGACAGCTCCATCTCCTCACCACTGAGGGGGACGAACGCTTTGCCCAGCTGGCCTCGCGCTTTATAGGCTACGAGCTAAAAAACGCCTCGGTTGAGCATGTTTTTCTCGGATAAGGTGGGCAAGAGGGCTTGTCCGTCTTAGGCGACCACACCTATCACAAAAAAAGGAGAGCCATGAGGTCATGGCTCTCTTTTTTTTGCACGAGGGCAACATTTTTCTCGAGGGTACAAGCGTCTACTCATCCACTCGGATGGAGCTGAGTACGGCAGCGATACGATCCCCTATGCCGATGGTGTAGCCTTGGCTGAAAAACACGATCCGGTTGAATGTATCCGCAACCACCACCACAGGATAGTCCAGTGGCTGTGTCTGCTCCATTCCGGCCGCCACCTTGCCCAGCAGACCTTGGGTGTCGGTTCCTCGGATGGCTTGTGGCAGGAGATCGTGCAGTGACTGCCCATCCTGTCCCTCTTGGGTCAAGACAAGTGTGGGCACAGGGAGCTTGCCCCCCTCATCCACTAGTGTCCCCAAGTCTCGAAGGATATGGTCGCTCGGCTCGTGGCCTGGGCGGGCGAGTACGAGTAGGTAGTATCCTCTGCCGGTGGTGCTCAGGATGGACTTTTCGGCCCGAGCATCGAGGTCGAAATAGAGGCTCTCTGCGTCCAATTCACCGATCACATTGACCTCACTCTCATCGATGTCAAAGCGTAGCTCGGTCGGGATGTCGCACGGCAACTTGCGCAGCATATAGCGCGCTGTGCCATCCGCCTGCCGTACACCGGTGCTGAGGAAGTTGCGCTGGTACAAGAGGCGAGATCCGTTGACAGCGGACAGCTCGGCACCGTACTCAAATTCATAGCTTCTCAGGTCGCTATCCTTCTCACGCAGGTAGTTCACACTATAGTGGACATTGTACTGTGGCTTTTTGAGGAACGATTGTGTTTCGGTATAGGTGAGTTGGAGCGGACATCCCTCGCCGGAGAGTGCCACCTCCTCATCCTCCTCGCCCTCCTTGCGGGTTGCCAGAGGCACGATATGCTCGGCGCCGGACTCATCGGCATAGAGGACCACGCCATTGGCTGTGTCGTAGCGCGCCGGCACCTTTGCCGCACGCAGTAGGCGCACGAGTAGGACGATGACACTGCGCTCATCGCCTCCTCTTAGTCGCCACGTGGAGGCCGGACTCATCTGCATGCGCTTGGGGTTGTAGGTGTCATCGATCCAAAAAGTACGGACCAGCTCCCCTATCGCTTTGGCACGACCCTGGATCGAAGTGGCATGAGCCGCATCGGTGATCTCTGTAGCCCAGCTCTCCAGCTCTTTCTCCACCGGAAATATGGTCTCCAGCATCACACGTGGAGAGACGATATTGGGGTCCTGCCACTGTGCGGGTGTCAGGTCTCGATCCAGAGCGTCCTGTAGGACCTCTGCGGGTATATCTCCCAGATCTTTGGTCCGAAGTGTACTCAGCAGAGCCACTGCCTGCTCGGCACGGCCTTGTGCGCAAGCCGAGGTGACAAAAGAGGTGACCACCTTGTGATTGCCTCTGCTGTCGACGACATACTCGGCCACTTGATCTGCCATTTTCCCTGCCAGTCCGAGCGACTTGGCCAGGTCGTAGCCCTGCTCACGTGTCGGGAAAGTGGCGGTATAGGCGAGCCGGACGGAGTCGTTTTGTGCCATCCTGCGGCTGTTGGCCTCCGCCTGCTCGGGCGTAAAGCGCACCTTCGGTCGCTTCTCTGTGGGCGGAGTCAGCCGAAACAATTGCTCCTCCGGCAAATCCTCCCAGCTTCCCAGAGTGAGCACCAGCGGTGCCGCATCCGGTCGTACCGATAGCTTTTGCATCGCGATGAGCGGACCCCTATTGGCGACGACGACGATATCGCCTAGTCCCAAGCGAGCACTGGCCTCACCCAGATTATTGGCTGTCCGGCGGACAAGGGGGTAGAGCTCCGCATAGTTGTACAGCCTAAAGGTGACCTCGGCTCCCTCCGCAGGTGTGCCGTCGGGGTTGAGCACCCTCACCTTGGCATTGGCGGTGGGGACATAGTTGTCGGAGACATTGAGCTCAGTGGAGACGGGGGTTTGTTTCAAAAACTCCTCATCGCCGCTGTAGTGTCCAAAAGCCGTCGTGTGGAGGAGCATGGCGCGCAGTACCGGTGCATCGAACCACGCATTGTCCAGCACCGGGGCCGGCTCACTGGCTCCCAGGTAGTGCCATTCACCGTCCACCCAAGCCTCCACCCAGGCGTGGTTGTTGTCGGTATGGGCCCAGCGAGGTGTGTAGACCTGCCTGGCTGGAATCCCCACAGTACGCAGCACAGCGACCACAAAGGTACTCTGCTCGCCACAGCGACCGAGGGCATTGCGGAGTGTGGAGAGGGGAGGCAAGGTACGACCATCACTGGGCGCATAGGTAATGTGCCTGTGGCACCAGTGGTTGAGCTCCAGCACCGCCTGCTCCATGGTCATTCCACGGACGAGATCGCGCAACTCGGTGTAGTAGGTGGTCCTAAAGTCGTCCAAAAACTCGTTGTTGACCCGCAGCGGAAGTACAAAGTGCCTAAAAATCTTGGCCGGCACTCGTGACCCCCACGGGAGCTCCCGACGCGCTTGGAGTGCCACCCGGGTATTGGCCAGATAGTACTCCGGTGTGTGGTCCATGAGATCCGGCAGATCCATGTAGGCGTAGAGGAAGGTCAGCGCATCGGACTCTTCGCGAGTCAGGGTATCCGTCGCCGGCTTGGTCACGCTCGGATCTAGAGAGAGTGCGGATAGCTTTTGGGTGAGATCCTCACCAGCCTTTCGGACGACCGTGTCCGGAAAGAGAGGGGCTTCGCTCGTGCAGCCGACCCACAAAGTGCCACCCACAAGGAGCAGGAGCAGGCGTGCGAGGAGGTGATATCGGGTATTCATAGGGCAAATGATTGACTTAGCAGTGAGAAAAACGACACAGTGGGCACAGGGGCCACAAACTCTCCCAAATTTAGCACATTTCCGAGACTATTGCACAAGGAGGACGAGCGATTGATTTTTTCGCTTCTATCCGTCTAAGCATCGGCTTCTATCCGTGAAAACTTTCGCTTCTATCCGTGAAAACTTTCGCTTCTATCCGTGAAACTCGATGCCTCTCTGGACACACTCATTTTCAGATACTTACAGATGGGCGTTTTGGAGCCGTTTGGGAGGGGTTCGGAGCGGGGTGTCGGCGGAGGGCGTGTTTTGGAAATATCCCGGACTATTCCGACACGGTGTGCGGGAATTTTGTACATTTGTGAAGATACGGAAATAGCCATACCCCTCTACGCTAACATGAATATGGAAACCTACCAACCCACCCCCGCCGACCTAGCGCAGATAGAGCGCAAAGGGATCAGCCGAACCCAGCTGGAGCGACAACTAAGTGCTTTTGAGGAGGGATTCCCGTACCTCAGCATTGTTCGTGCCGCCGATGCAAAAAGTGGGATCACCGTCCTCAACGAAAAGCAGTCCGCCTCGGCTCTCGAGACCTGGGCCGACGTGCTCCGAGACCCTTCGGTGAAGGTCCTCAAGTTTGTCCCCGCCTCCGGAGCGGCCTCACGGATGTTTCGGGATCTACATCGATTTCTCAATGGTGACGAGCCCTCTCCGGCGGTCCGTGAAGTATTGGATCACATACAGAGCTTTGCCTTTTACGACGCACTCAACCGCGCCTGCATGCTCGGAGAGGGAGGCAAGACCGTACCCAAGTTATTCGAGCGAGGCGAGGAGCGTGTCGTGATCAAGTACCTCCTGACTGAGGTGGGGCTCAACTATGCCAACCTCCCCAAGGCACTTGTCCTCTTTCACAAGTACCCACAGACACCTCGTACCGCCATGGAGGAGCATCTGGCCGAGGGTGCCCTATACACTCGCAACAGCAGTGGGGTGACTCACCTACACTTCACCCTCTCTCCGGAGCACATCAAGCCTTTTGAGGCACTCCTGCAGCGTCGCAAAGAGGCACTCGAGGAGACCTACGGCACTGTGTTTAGTGTCACACACTCGATCCAAAAGCCGAGTACCGACACCGTGGCAGTGGATCTCGACAACCATCCCATACGAGACGAAAAGGGGGCTTTGGTCTTTAGACCGGGCGGACACGGTGCCCTGATCGAGAACCTCAACGACGTCGATGCCGACATCATCTTCATCAAAAATATCGACAACGTCGTCCCAGATTTCCAAAAAAGCAGCACCATCATACACCAAAAGATACTGGGCGGCTACCTCGTGAGCCTGCGCGACAAAGTGTACCGATACGCCGGCCTGCTGGCAAGCAATCCTCACCCCGGAGCCACCCTTTTGTCGGAGATACAGGCCTTCATGCGGGATGCGTTTTGTATCGAGACCGGGGAGCTGTCCGGCGTGGATGGCGATGATGCCCTCGCCGAGATTCGACAGGAGGAAAACAGTGAGGCCATAGCAAGACTACTCCGCCTGCTCCTCAATCGCCCCATACGCGTGTGTGGAATGGTGCGCAATGAGGGAGAGCCGGGTGGCGGGCCCTACATCATCCGTGACAAAGATGGCCGCACGGGGCTGCAAATACTGGAGGCCTCACAGATCAACAAAGAAGATCTGCACGCCGAGAGTGAGTTTCGGAACAGCCGATACTTCAATCCCGTAGACATCGTCTGCTGTACCAAAGACTACCGAGGGAATAAGTACGATCTGCGCCTTTTTGTAGACCCGGACACCGGATTTATCAGCAATAAGAGCAAAAACGGGCAAGAGCTAAAAGCCCTCGAGCTGCCCGGCCTGTGGAATGGCGCCATGAGCAAGTGGAACACCGCCTTTGTGGAAGTGCCGGCCGACACATTCAACCCCGTAAAGACGGTCAACGACCTACTGCGCCCCGCACACTCTGCACAATAAAACAAGACAACATACAATCTCACCAATACTATATAATATGAGTATGAAAAACGAAATCATCTCCAGACTCAACGACCTAAGGGCCTCCATGGCAAAAGCCAACCTGGATGCCTACATCATACCCAGCTCGGACCAGCACCTGAGCGAATACACCCCCGAAGTATGGCAGTACCGCCAGTGGATCTCCGGATTCTTGGGATCCGCAGGCACAGTGGTGGTCACGACCGACGAGGCCTTTTTGTGGACCGACTCGCGCTACTTCCTAGAGGCTACAGCCGTCCTAGAAGGGACCACCATACAGCTGATGAAGGAGGGGATGCCCGGTGTCCCGACCATCGCCGACTACCTCAGGACCAACGAGCAGGTCAAGCGGGTTGGTTTTTGGGGTCGCTCAATGCCCGCGAACGTCGCTCTCGACTACATACGAGAGCTCAAGATCGGTGGCGTGAAAGTGGTCACTGATCGGGAGCTCATCTCCGACTTGATGGAAGAAAAGCGAGAGATCCCCACACACCCATTTTTCGTCCAACCCCTCGAGTACGCCGGGGTCAGCACCGCCGAAAAGGTACAGAAGACCCGCCAAGCGCTGGCGCAAGGCGGAGCAGACACCATCATACTCACCATGCTGGATGAGGTGGCTTGGCTCTTCAACGTCCGCGGAAAAGACGTGGACTACAACCCCGTAGGCATCGCATACGGTATGATCACCCCGGAGGAGGTCGCCTTTTACACCCTACCACAAAAGCTCACCAACGAGGTGCGCCAAACCCTTGAGCAAAACGGCGTCACCATCAAGCCCTACGAAGAGATCTACAAAGATGTACGAGCCATTGCAGACAACCAGGTGGTATGGGTCGACCCGGTTCGGACCAACTATGCCTTCTATGCCTCCATACCCGAATCCTGCACCCAGGTACACAAGCTGAGCCCGGTAACCCTACTCAAAGCACAGAAAAACGAAGCCGAGTACCAAGGATGCAAGCGTGTGATGCGCCGAGACGCTGTGGCACTGACTCGCTTCTTCATGTGGCTGGAGCAGACCTTGGCAGAGGGAGGACATCCGACCGAGTACGAGATCGGACTAAAGCTGGCCGAATTTAGGGCACAAGGCGAGGGCTACGTCAGCGACTCCTTTGCAACCATTGCCGGCTACAATGCCAACGGCGCCATCGTTCACTACCATGCGACAAAGGAAGGATCGGCCAAGCTAGAGCGGAGTGGGATGTTTTTGCTCGACTCGGGCGGCCAGTACCACGACGGCACGACGGATATCACCCGCACCATCTCCCTCGACGGACACCCCACTGCCCAGCAAAAGCACGACTACACCAATGTCCTCAAAGGACACATAGGCATCGCCACCGCCATCTTCCCTGCCGGCACACGTGGAGCACAGCTGGATGTACTGGCACGGCGATTCCTCTGGCGTGAGTGCAAGATGTTCACCCACGGCACCGGGCACGGCGTAGGCCACTTCCTCAACGTCCACGAGGGGCCGCAAAACATCCGTCTGGAGGAGAACAATACCCCTCTCTTACCGGGCATGGTCACCTCCAACGAGCCGGGCTACTACCCCACTAATAAGTACGGTATCCGGATCGAGAACCTGATCCGCACCGTTCCCTACCAAGTAGGTGAGGACGGGGTACCATTTTACCGCTTTGAGACCCTCACCCTCTGCTACCTCGACAACAACCTGGTGGAGGTGGAGCTCCTCACTGATGAGGAGCTAAAGTGGTACAACGACTACCAACAGAGAGTTTACGAAGAGATCTCACCCCTTCTGACCGTCCACGAAGCCGACTGGCTACGAGCCAAGACCACCCCTCTCACTCGCTAAAGCCATGCCGGTAATCCAGACTGTGCGGGGGTTTACACCCAAGATCGCCGAGGAGGTCTTCTTGGCCGCCAATGCCACCGTGGTAGGCGACGTGGAGATCGGGAGTGGGAGTAGCATTTGGTTTTCGGCCGTTGTGCGAGGAGATGTCAACAGCATCCGGATCGGCAAAGGGGTCAATATCCAAGACGGCGCCATCATCCACACCCTCTACGAAAAGTCAGTCAGTATCCTCGAGGACAACGTCTCCGTGGGGCACAATGCCATCATCCATGGTGCCCACCTTTGCGAGGGCGTCCTGGTCGGCATGGGTGCCATCGTGATGGACAATGCCGTCGTAGGACGAGGTGCGGTCATCGCCGCCGGTGCGGTCGTACTGAGTGGCACACAGGTGGAGCCGGGGAGCCTCTATGCCGGAGTGCCGGCCAAGTTTGTGAAGTGGTTGGATCAGGAGCAAGCAGAGTTTTTGAGCCAACGCACGGCAAGAAACTACCGGATGTACGCCTCCTGGTACCCTCCTCAGGACGAGAGAGAGTAGTTCGCATACCCTTTCCGACCCATATCGAATGGAGCGGAGTGCCCACCGGACACTCCGCTCCTTGTATTTGCCCCCAAGCGAGGAGTTTCGATCAGTGCAACCGTTACATTGTCAGAGCATTGGGGACTTTCCGACAGCGGTGACTTGTCTTCCCGTCACACTCTGAAAAATAAAGCGTACCTTTGCTTGATTTTTTTTTGAGGGGAGAGGACGAAAGCAGATTAGGTACTAACACATCAAAAAAGACACCAATGAAGCCAACAACACTGAGACAAAAATGGTCTGTGGTCATTGCGCTGCTCCTGCTCACGTGGATCCTTCCGGGATGTATCCGACACGAGGTGCCCAATGCCGAGGCGGACATTCTGGGAGTCAGCATAGAGGGCGTGACGCTGTTGCGCCCCACTGTCCTGACCAACAACACCGTGACGATCTACCTGCATGGCTGGGAGGATGCCACCAAGCTGGCCCCATGCTTCGAGCTCACCCCCGGGGCAAAGATCCATCCCGCCTCCGGGACACCATTGGACTTTAGCAAGCCCCAAACCTACACGGTAACCTCCGAGGATGGAGCTTGGTCCAAAGAGTACCAAGTGTCCGTTGCCCAAAAGGAGGCACCACTCAGCTTTGACTTTGAGCACGCACGGTTTCACACCGACAACAGTGGCAAGAAGTATTTTCACATCTTCTATGAGCCAAATGAGGACGGCACCCCGGCTATGGACTGGGCTACAGGCAACCTCGGCTTCTCGATGACCAATCAGGATGCTCCCGCCAATGCCTACCCCACCTACCAGACAGAGGATGGCTATCGGGGCAAGGCGGCCGCACTGGTGACCCGTAGCATCCCGGACATGGGCTTTTTCACAAAAGGCAAGCCCATAGCGGCCGGAAGCCTATTCCTAGGCAACCTCAATACCGGTCTGCTTCTTTTCAGCCCACTAAAGGCAACTGAGTTTGGGATGCCACTCACGGTCGAGCCGGCCTTTCTGGGAGGCTACTACCGCTACACACCGGGGCCGGTACTGATCGACAAGGACCGGAAGGTACTAGAGGGCAAGCAGGATACCTTTGACCTCTATGCCATTGTCTTTGACACCTCAAACGGCACCAAACACCTTGATGGCACCAATTCTCTAACCCACCCCGACCTCGTGCTACTGGCACGGATCAAGGAGAAAGTGGGGGATGGCAAGTGGCACCACTTCTTGATCCCCTTTGAGCCACAAAATGGGAAGTCCATTGACCCCGACAAGCTCCGTGAGGGGAAGTACAGCTACTCCATTGTCTTCTCGTCGAGCCTAAATGCGGCAAAGTTTGAGGGAGCAGTGGACAGCCACCTGACCGTCGATGAAATCAAACTATTCACCAAAGAAGAAAAAGCCGAGCAATGAAAAAGCAATTGTTTCTACTCACACTACTGGCACTTGCCCTCAACGTCAGTGCCGATGACACACCACGTCACCGTCAGCTCGGCTGGGACTTTGAACTAAAGCAAGGAGTCAATATCGGTGCCGTATCCCCCTGCCCACTGCCGGTCGAGATCCGTGGCATCGGATCCTACAGTCCACGACTCAATGGCACGGCCGAGGTCGTGGTCACACGATGGTTGCCCAAGAGCCCGGAGATCGGGATTTCGCTGGGGCTAAAGTTTGAAGAAAAAGGGATGAAAACCGATGCACGGGTCAAAAACCAGCACACCGAGATCGTCAATGCCGGCCAAACTATATCGGGCAACTACACCGGTGCCGTCTCGACCACCTACTCCGCCACGGCACTCACCCTGCCACTGATGATCAACTACAAGCTGGGCGAAAAGTGGAAGGTACGTGCCGGCTACTACTACTCCTACATGCTCAGCCAGAGCTTTACCGGATTTGTGCACGATGGTTACCTACGGATTGGATCACCGGTGGGCGAAAAACTCACTTTCGGTGATGACGGCATGGGTGCGTACAACTTCAACGAGCACCTCAGGAGGCACAATGGAGGCTTCCAGGTAGGTGCCACCTGGCTGGCGGTACGAGACTTTACGATCAACTCCGACCTGACTTGGGGCTGGGGTACGATCTTTGAGCGAAGTTTCAAGGGCCTGGGGATGAATCTCTACCCGATCTTTATGAACTTCTCTTTCGGCTACCGCTTCTGAGTCACCTCCGACCAAAAAGAGGGCAAAAAGCGGACCCCCCAGAAAAAAAGCGATTTTTCGGGGCCAAAAACACCTTTTTGGAGAGACTGATAATCAAACACTTGCAAGGAGCTTTGAGTTTCACGGATAGAAGCGATCGGGTTCACGGATAGAAGCAAAACTTTTCACGGATAGAAGCGATCGCTTAGACGGATAGAAGAAAAAATTGAGCCTTGCGAGGAAGGGAAAAAAGCAAAGCAGATTTTAGCAAGAAAGACCAAAAGAGGGGGTGTGCCAAAGTAACTTTTGACACACCCCCTCACGTCTCTATGAGACTGACCTTATTGGAGCAACGCAGTGAACATCCAAGCTTGCTTTTCGTGCATCGTCAAAAAGCCGGTGATGAGGTCAGCTGTGGCATCGTCATTCAGTTCTCCTGCAAGAGACAACAACTCACGCTCTCCCTCTACCAAAACCTTGATGGAGTGAAGAACTTGCTTGGTGATCTCGGTGGCATCGGTGATGACCCCTGTCTCACGAAGTGTTGCTAAGCCCTGAATCTCCTCAAACCTGCGGGTAGGAATACCATCTAGCATCAATACACGCTCTGCCACAGCATCGATCTGCTCAAAAACTTGGTCGTACAACTCCTCTAGCTTGGCATGCATTCCAAAAAAAGTGACGCCCTGGACATGCCAGTGAAAGCCACGCAGGTTGGAGTAGTAGACATGGAGGTTGGCTAGGTACGCATTGAGTGCACCAACCATCTTCTTGGCATTTTCGGACTTTATTCCGGTTATCTCTATTATTTTCATACTTCTATAGGTAATGAAAGATGAGTGAGTGCCGTTGCTTCCAATAAACAGTAAGGATCAAAAGAGGGAAGCCAGCCTCTCACTTTATACACACTCTCTCTTGAGTGTACAAGTTACAACAATAATACCACCTTTCATGTGTCGTAGCTTGTTAATTATCCAGAAAGTAAGGCCACTCTAGATGCACAATCAATGAAAATACCTATTACTAGGTACCCCATCGCATAGCGACTTGAGGTTTTAGAGACCACTGGCTTGTGTTTTTTCACAACAACAGACAACAAAAAATGATCCTAACCTTTGCAAAGCGGGAGATGCAAAAAGTGGGCGACAGGCTTTGGGAGCACGGAGATGACGAGCAGGAGACGTAGGTGTCGCGTCGCACCTTGCAATTTCTTGCTATCTTTGTGAAAGGGGGTAAGAAAAGAAGTGCATTTGTTTTTTTTAGAACCTACATCGCCCAACGTTTATGGCAACCATCTCCACCAAATACGCTAAGACCCTAAGCCTACAAAGCCCGTTCGTCATAGCCAGCTCAGGCCTGACCCAAGATCCCAAGAAGATACAAGACTTCGCCAAAGGAGGGGCCGGTGCAGTGGTACTCAAGTCGATTTTTGAGGAGCAGATAGAGCACGAAGCAGCCTCGCTGGAGAACCAAAGCTATGACTTTCCTGGGGCGGATGAATACCTGCAAAGCTATGTCCGTGATCATGCACTGGCACAGCACACCGACCTCGTCAAGGCCTGCAAAGACACACTGGAGATACCGGTGATCGCCAGCATCAACTGCTACAAGTCGGATCGGTGGATCGAGTATGCCCGGACTCTCGTGGAAGCCGGTGCCGATGCCCTGGAGCTCAATGTCATGCGTATCGACACTGACCGTGCGCAAGAGTGGGGAGTGGCGGAGCGCAACCTCATACAGATGGTGTCGGACTTGGTAGCCGTCCTTCCGGCGTCGACCCCCATCACCCTCAAGCTATCCAAGTACTATACCAATATCATCAGCCTCTGCCGAAGCCTCTCTATCGCAGGAGCAGAGGGTGTGGTGCTATTCAACCGGAGCTACTTTCCGGACATTGACATTCGGAATGAGTCCATTGTCTCGGGGCCAGTCTTTAGCAGCGAGACGGACCTTTTGGACGGCATACGCTATACCGCTCTGGTACGTGGGACGGTGCCGGATCTCTCCATCGCTATCTCGTCCGGTGCTCGTGACGGCAAGGACCTCGTGAAAGGACTGCTGGCCGGTGCCAATGCCGTCCAGTACTGCACGGCACTCTACCACGGCGGTGCACGTATCGTGGCGGAGAGCCTGGACTTTCTCCACAAGTGGATGGAGGATCATAGGTACAAGAGTGTCGATGAGCTGATAGGTAGGCTGGCCGCCACGCGTGTCGACCATGCCAACCTGATGCAGAGGAGCCAATTCATGAAGCACTTTGGCAGCCACGACGACCGTCCGACAGATAGCTTTGGTGGCAACAGCCAACCCCACCACACCCTATACTGATCCACCGGCAATGCCCCATCGCATCCTCCCCGACTACAGTGAGGTCTACGGCCAAGCACGACAGATCGGTCACCTCTGCGACCTAGTGAGCCGAGGGACCATCCCTCATGCGCTACTCCTGGAGGGGATGCCGGGCGGAGAGGCTTTTCCCCTGGCGGTGGCCTTTGCCCGACACATTCTCTGTGAGCACCCCACCGATGAAGGTCCCTGTGGTAGCTGTCTCTCGTGCCGGCAGATGGACGAGTGGCAGCACCCGGACTTTAGCATCATCTATCCGATCGCAAAAGAGGGTGAGAAGGAGACAACAGCAAGCGACTATGCGGACGCCTTTGCCAAAATGATGCAAAAGCACGTCCGCTTCACCAACCAAGAGTGGCAAGAGACACTCGACTCCGGCAATAAGCAGCTGAATATACTGGTGGCCGAGGCCGACAAACTCTCCAAGAAGAGCGTCCTCAAGTCCTTCCAAAGCCACCACCAAGTAGTCCTCATCTGGCAACCCGAGACCATGAGAAGCGATACGGCCAACAAGCTCCTCAAGCTCTTTGAAGAACCCCCGGAGGAGATGATCTTCCTGGCTGTAAGCCATCGTCCGGACCTGCTGCTACCGACCATCGTCAGTCGCTTTCAGAGAGTTCGGATCCCCCCGATACCCGAGGAGACTCTGCGGACATTGCTCGCCGATCGATTTGGACTGGCCTCCGTGGAGGCTGTGGAGGTGGGCCACCTAGCACAAGGCAATCTCTACCAAGCTCTCCGCCTCGCCTCTGGAGTCAAAGACCCCCTGGCACAACAAGCCCTCACCCTACTCGAGACGACCCTGGTGAGCGATCCCAGGCTCTACTTGAGCATGACCGAAGAGATCGCCAAAGCAAGTCGCCCACAGGTAATCGACCTTATCGACCGGATCATCGGGCTGCTCCGCGAGGCCAATGCCCTGCGTCTCGGCCTCACAGATGCCGTCTACATCCCATCCGCCGACCTGCCACGGTTACAAAAAATAGCGGAGAGGCTGCCCTTTGCAGCCTACCCCGCTCTCATGGAAAACCTAGACAATGCCCGCAACGAACTCATGCAAAACGCCAACATCAAGATCGTCTTTTTTGACCTCATGATCCACTTCGCCAGATCATACACTCGATAGCAATCCACTATGGCAATACTACAGGTAGACAACTTATCCAAGAGTTTTGGCGTCCTTGAGTTGTTTCGAGGCCTCACCTTTTCACTGGAGGAAGGACAAAAGGTGGGTCTCATCGCCCCAAATGGAGCCGGCAAGAGTACCCTCCTGAAGATCCTGATCGGGAAAGAGCCGGCAGACTCCGGCACGGTCCTAATCCCCAAGGAAGCACGAGTGGCCTATTTACCTCAGCACTCCGACTTTGGCGACTACCCCGACATCCTCACCGCCTGCCTCAGCGGGATACGTCCGGAGCTGCGCAACGCCATCGAGCGCTACGAGGAGGCCGAGCAGAGCAAGGATCCACAGACACTCATGCAAGCCATGGCGCAGATGGATGCCCTCGATGGCTGGAGTATCACACAAGAGCTCACGGCACTGCTCGATCGCCTACACCTCACCGACCCCACCAGATCCACCCAAGGGCTATCCGGCGGAGAAAACAAGCGGATCGCACTCGCCTCCGTGCTACTCGACGCACCCAACCTCCTCATCCTGGACGAGCCTACCAACCACCTCGACCCCGACGTGACAGAGTGGCTCGAGGAGTACCTCAGAGAAAAGCCCGTAACACTCCTCATGGTCACACACGACAGATACTTCCTGGATCAAGTGTGCGACACCATCATTGAGCTAGACGACCACAGACTATACACCTACGAGGGCAACTACTCCCTCTACCTCGAAAAGCGACAAGAGCGACTGGACCAAATGCAAGCAGAGCAACAGTCGCTCCGCAATATCTATCGGCGTGAGCTGGAGTGGATGCGCAGCACACCACAGGCACGCTCCTCCAAGGCCAAGTACCGCAAAGACGCCTTTCACGAGACCGAGTCACGGCTCCGATCGGCCAGCACCTCACGCCAACCCACACTGGAGAGTGCCGGATCATTGTATATTGGCAAAAAGATCTTTGAGGCCCGAGGTCTCTGCAAGTCCTTTGGCGACAAAGTGGTCCTCCGCGACTTTTCCTACGACTTTGCCCGCAGGGATCGAGTGGGTATCATAGGGCCAAATGGTGCCGGTAAGACCACACTCATCAAGCTCATCATGGGGCTGATCCAGCCCACAGCCGGTACCATCACGCTAGGTGAGACCGTCCGCTTTGGCTACTTTGCCCAGACACCGCCCCAATTTCCGGAGGACAAAAAGGTGATCGAAGTACTTACCGACCGAGCGGAGCACATTACCCTGAGCAGTGGCAAAAGCATTAGTGCCATGCAGTTCCTTAACCGCTTCCTCTTCTCACCGGCACGCCAGCAGGACTACGTCGCCAAGCTCAGTGGAGGAGAAAAGAGACGACTGCAGCTCTGCACAGTCCTGATGGACAACCCCAACTTCCTCGTGCTGGACGAGCCCACCAACGATCTCGATATCCCCACCATACAAGTACTGGAGGAGTACCTTACGGACTTTAGTGGCTGCCTCCTGATAGTATCGCACGACCGATTCTTCATGGATCGACTGGCCGAGCACCTCTTTGTCCTCTGCGGAGATGGCAGTGTGGAGGACTTTCCGGGCAACTATACCGACTACCGACTCCGGCAAAAAAGCACAGCCACCAAGGCGCACACCCAAGCATCCACCACACCACCGACCGACAAGCCCATACGGCAAGACCGAAAAAAGAGACGCAGCTACAGAGAGCAACAAGAGTTCGACGCTATCGAAAACGAGCTCCCCGAGCTCCAAAAGCAACTCCATCAAATCACAGAAACAATGAATAGCGGGACAGTGGCTCCGGACGAACTGACTCGGCTTGCCAACCAATACACCGCACTAAAAGACGAGATCGACGAAAAAGAGATGCGCTGGCTGGAGCTCAGCGAAATCGAGTAGCCACCCCCCAAAAACCATGTCCACACCATCCATGAAAGGCATCATCCTCGCCGGCGGATCCGGCAGCAGACTCTATCCCATCACGAAAGGGGTCAGCAAGCAGCTCCTGCCCGTGTACGACAAACCAATGATCTACTACCCGCTGTCGACCCTTATGCTGGCCGGTATACGCGACATACTTCTCATCTCCACGCCACACGACCTCCCGGCATTTCGGCACCTGCTGGGCGACGGAAGCGACTACGGCATACGCCTCTCGTACGCTGTGCAACCCTCGCCCGATGGTTTGGCCCAGGCTTTTGTGATCGGGGAGGAGTTCATTGGCTCGGATGATGTCTGCCTCATCCTAGGCGACAACATCTTCTACGGTCGCGGCCTCAGTGAGATGTTACGCACTGCCGTGACGAGTGTCCGGAGTGCACGCCACGCCCACATATTTGGCTACCAAGTGGATGAGCCGGAGCGCTACGGAGTCGTCACCCTACGGGATGGCAAGCCCGTGCACATTGAGGAAAAACCCCGCCACCCACAGTCCCATCACGCCGTCGTCGGCCTCTACTTTTACCCCAATAACGTTATACAGATAGCCAAGCAGATCAAACCATCGGCACGAGGAGAGCTCGAGATCACCTCCGTCAACGACACCTACCTCCGAGCAAAAACCCTCGACATCACACTCATGGGCCGAGGGTTTGCCTGGCTCGACACCGGCACTTTCGACTCCCTCAGCGAAGCCTCCACCTTTGTCGAAGTGATCCAAAAACGCCAAGGACTCAAGATCGCCTGCCTCGAAGAGATCGCCTACCGAAACGGCTGGATCTCACAGAGCCAACTGCTCCGGTGCGCCGACGAAATGGCCCAAAACGAATACGGCAAGTACCTCCAAAAGGTAGCCAACCAAGACGACCCTCAAGAATCATGAAAAACATACTCATCACCGGCGGAGCCGGATTCATCGGATCCAACCTCGTCCGACACATGGTCCAAAAGTACCCGGACCTACAGATCCACAATCTCGACAAGCTCACCTACGCCGGCAACCTCGACAACCTGACAGACCTCCAAGGGTGCCCCAACTACACCTTCATCCACGCCGATATAGCCGACTACCCCACCATGCAGGCCGTGATGGAGCAGTACCGGATCGACGCTATCCTCAATACCGCCGCCGAGAGCCACGTCGACCGCAGCATCCTGGATCCCTTCACCTTCGCACGCACCAATGTCCTCGGCACACTCACCCTACTCCAAGCCGCACGAGAGTACTGGGAGCGACACGACCTCATGGATACTGCCCGCTTCTTTCACATATCCACCGACGAAGTCTACGGAGCACTGGCACCGGGCGAGCCCCCCTTCTCCGAGACCAATAGGTACGACCCACACTCACCCTACTCGGCCAGCAAAGCATCCGCCGACCACTTCGTCCGAGCCTACCACGACACCTACGGCCTACCCACGCTCATCTCCAATTGCTCCAACAACTATGGCCCCTACCAGTTTCCCGAGAAGCTCATCCCCCTCGTGATCCAAAACATCCGCACCGGCAAGCCCATACCCATCTACGGCAAGGGAGACAACATCCGCGACTGGCTCTTTGTCACCGATCATGTACGAGCCATCGACCTCATCCTACACAAGGGACAACCCGGTGAGACCTACAACATCGGTGGGCACAACGAGTGGCGCAACATCGACCTGATCAAGCTGGTCATCCACACGACCGACGAGATGCTGGGCAACCCCGAGGGGCACTCACTCCCACTCATCACCTTCGTAAAGGACCGCAAAGGGCACGACCTCCGATACGCCATAGATGCCCAAAAGATAGCGGACCAACTGGGCTGGAAGCCATCGGTCACCTTTGAGGAGGGGATCCGAAAGACCATACGCTGGTACCTCGACCACCAAGAGTGGCTGGACAATGTCACCGGAGGAGAGTACCGCAACTACTACCGGACCATGTATCACGAGCAAAACCCGCCTCTCCCATGATCTCCATCATCATCCCCCTATACAACCGCCCGGAAGAGCTGGAGGAGCTGCTGCACAGTCTCACGACCCAGACCAAGCCACACGAGGCCATCGAGGTCATCGTCGTAGAGGACGGCTCCACCATCACCGCGGAGCAGGTAGTACGGCAGTACAGCACGGCACCATTTGCACTCCGGTACCTGACTCAAAAAAACGGAGGCCCGTCCTCCGCACGCAATACCGGAGCCCGGCAAGCAGAGGGCGAGTGGCTCCTCTTCCTCGACTCCGACACCATCCTACCCCCCGAGTACCTCTCGGCAGTCACTCGCGCCATCCGATCCACAGAGGCCGACCTCTGGGGCGGACCCGACCGAGGACACGACACCTTCACCCCGATCCAAAAAGCCATCAGCTACAGCATGACCGCCTTCCTCACCACAGGTGGCATACGAGGTGGGCAAAAAGAGACCGTCGACCGCTTTTACCCACGGACCTTCAACATGGGGGTACGCAAGAGCGTATTCGACCAATTGGGGGGCTTTGACACGAGCATGAGGTACGGAGAGGATCTCGACTTCAGCATGCGCGTCATCGAGTCCGGCCACACCTCAGCCCTCTACCCCGACTGCTGGCTCTACCACAAGCGACGGAGTACATTCGCCGCCTTCTTTAGCCAAGTACGCCACAGCGGACGAGCACGATGGACACTCCGTGCCAAGCACCCCGGCACGCTCAAGGTTGTCCACGCACTGCCGAGCCTCTTTGTCCTCGGTTGCCTGGGTAGTCTCGCCGTGGGCCTGGTACAGCTACCCCTCCTCTACGCCCTCCTGATACTGGGAGATGCACTCCTCAAGGGGTACACCCCCCGAGAGTCCGTCTACTGCGTGGTGGCCGCCTTTGTACAGCACTTCGGCTACGGCATCGGCTTCATCGAAGAGCCCTTCCGCAAATAATCAGCAAGCAAAAAAGAGACAAAGCAGTGGCCGAGTCTACCGACCACTTGGCCGGCTCATAACTTTTTTTACTTTTGCGCCTCATTAGATCAAAAGACTTCTGTATAGATATGAATCACATGAGACTCAAAACGACTTTGATGGCTTGCGCCTTGGCTCTGCCACTTTTTGCAAACAACGTATGGGGACAATCGTCCCAATCCACATCCACCCAATCAACCGGCCTACCGACCACACGGTGGAGCGTAGAGCTGGGTATGCGCAATGGGGTCACCTTTGAGCACACCATAGCCAAGCACTGGACCATGAGGTATGGGATAGGCGAAGCAATTCACTGGAACTTTCAGCCCCTCCTCTTCGGCCCGGATCCGGAGAAAAAGTGCGAAAACCCCTACTACTCCAACTGCAACGTAGAGAGCAAGGGCGCCACTCGAATCGGCTTCATGGGAGACTACCACGGCATCTCTCCCTTCGTCAATGTTGCGATCCGCTGGTATGCTCGTCCCGGCGAAGCAGGGGATGGATTTTTTGCCGGCTTTGACCTGATCTACTTCCACGATAGCTGGAAGGTCGCCCTAAAGCCGTCCAAAGACATTATCAAGCTGTCGCACACCTTCATGATGTCGCCCTGTATCGGCTACAACTTCCGCATCACCGATCGTCTGAATATCAAGACGATGCTTCTGCCCAGCTTTGGTGTCGGATACTCGCAGAGGACCGACTCGACCTACGGCATCCCCACCATCTCCTGTGACTTTGGGGTGACCTATGCCTTTTGATCAGTGGAGATACGGGGCAGAGTGAGCGTGTGAGACCACGCTCATTGCCTTTTTCCCAAAAAAGCAAGAGTGCCCCCCGGGGGGTTGCCCTTGCTTTTTTTCGTCTCCTATCGGGGGCAAAAAAAGCCCCATTTTTTTGGTCCGAAAACGGATTTTGTAAAGCACTAAAAATCAAATTCTTGCAGAGGACCTCAAGTTTCACGGATAGAAGCGAAACTATTCACGGATAGAAGCAAAAGTTTTCACGGACAGAAGCGATTGCTTAGACGGATAGAAGAGACTGTTGCACGAAGGCGATATGCTGCGTTGCTTTCGGAATTCGGGCTAGGTCACGTACGTGAGTACGCTCCCTTCGCCCTTATCCTCAGCGCCTTGCATCTCATCCTTCGTGCAAAGTCTCAGCACATTTTAGCAAATGTGCGAGAATGGCACTTCGTGCAACATTCTCTAGAAAAAAAATCCGCACCACCCCCCCCCCAAAAAAAAACAATCCCCTCAACGACCGATAGGCGGAGGGAATGAGAGAGCCTAGAAACGATGCGTTGATTTTGGTAACTTTACAGCCATTGGCAGAGAATACACGAAGTGCAATTTCGCAGATCCCTCTCGTGAGACAGTCTCTGACAGGGCATAGAGCATGGACAAAGTAGAGGAGCAAAAGTATATCGACCTCCACGGTGTGCGGGTCAATAATCTCAAGGACATATCCCTCAAGATCCCTCGGGGCAAGCTGGTGGTGATATCAGGTCTGAGTGGCAGTGGCAAGAGTTCGCTTGCCTTTGACACCCTATATGCCGAGGGTCAGCGTCGGTACGTGGAGAGCCTGAGCGTGTACGCCCGGCAGTTTGTGAGCAAGATGAGCAAGCCGGAGGCGGACTACATCACCGGTATCCCGCCCGCCATCGCCATCCGGCAGCGGGTCCCCAACCGCACACCGCGCAGTACGGTGGGGACGATGACAGAGGTGTACGACTACTTGCGGATGTTTTTTGCACGCGTGGGGCACACCTTCAGTCCGATCAGCGGAGAGGAGGTGAAGCGTCACAGCACGGCAGATGTGGTAGCTTTTGTGAACAGTCTCGCACCGGATACAGCGGTAATGATCTGTGCGCCGATGATTGTGCCACACGGTCGCTCACTGGAGGAGCACCTACAGTTGCAGCTGGCCAATGGCTATGTGCGTGTGCTGCGTGAGGGGGAGGTGGTTCGGATCAGCGACCTACTGGAGGCAAAGGGTCTGAGCCGCATGAAAAAGAGTGGGATGCACTTGGTGATCGACCGTGTGCGGGTACAGCCGGATCGCGATGCGACGACCATCCGGATCGGAGACTCGGTGGAGACCGCATTCTTTGAGGGGCGAGGCGATTGCTTGGTCGTTTGGGAGGGCGGAGAGCGAGCATTTAGTGACCGCTTTGAGGCGGATGGGCTACTCTTTGAGGAGCCCACGGACAAGCTCTTTTCGTTCAACAGCTCCCTGGGAGCATGCCCGACCTGCGAGGGGTACGGGCAGGTGATGGGGATTGATGAGGATCGGGTAATCCGAGACAAACGCCTGTCGCTCTACGAGGAGTGCGTGATGTGCTGGCGAGGGGCCAAGATGTCCAAGTGGAAGGATCGCTTCATCCAAGACACGGCCGATCTGGGCTTCCCGATCCACAAGCCGTACCACCTGCTCTCCGATGCGGATCGTGACTTGCTGTGGAACGGCAAGCCGGGACAAGTGTATGGGATCAACGACTTTTTTGACTTTTTGCGCAAAAACACGCACAAGATGCACTACCGGATCATGCTGGCTCGGTATAGGGGCAAGTCAATCTGCCCGACGTGCAAAGGGCAACGGCTGAAAAAGGAGGCTTTTTACGTAAAGATAGCCGGCAAGAGTATCGGAGACTTGGTCGAGATGTCCATCGGTGAGCTAAACGAGTGGTTGCGCCACCTGGAGCTGCCGGCCGACGACCGCAAGATAGGGGAGCAGCTCCTCGACGAGCTAAGGCACCGCGTGGGCTTTTTGGACGCCATCGGCCTAAACTACCTCACTCTGGGTCGCATAGCCGGTACCCTCAGTGGCGGAGAGAGCCAGCGGATAACGATAGCCAAGTCGCTGAGTGGCGGACTGATAGGGGCCCTCTACATACTGGACGAGCCAAGTATCGGCCTACACGCACGAGACACGCACCTCCTGATCGAGGTACTGAGAGCCCTGACCAATGCAGGCAACACAGTCGTCGTCGTGGAGCATGACGAGGAGGTGATACGGGCGGCGGACCTGATCATAGACCTCGGCCCCAATGCCGGCAGACTGGGGGGCGAGATCGTCTACCAAGGAAGCCCCAATGACCTGCCCCAAAAGCCTACCAAATCCTACACCGTGGAGTACCTGACAGGTCGAATGAAGATCCCGGAGGTGACGGAGCGACGCCCATTTGATCGCTCGATAGTGATCAAGGGAGCCTACAAGCACAACCTCAAGGGGATCGATGTCACTTTTCCGCTCAATGTACTGACCGTGGTCACGGGGGTCAGTGGCAGTGGCAAGAGTACACTGGTAAGGGAGGTCTTCTATGAGGGACTGAGTGCCATCAAGAGTGGCTTGGCCACCGACAGCCCTGTAGCATGTGACGAGATCAGTGGCAATGTGTCGGATGTGAAGCAAATCGAGTACGTCTCACAGGATGCTCTCGGCAAGAGTACCCGCTCCAACCCCGTGACCTATATCGGTGCCTATGACGATATCCGGAACCTGATGGCGGAGCAACCACTCTCCAAGCAACTGGGCTTTAGTGCTGGATTCTTTTCATTCAACCGCGAGGGAGGCCGCTGCGAGTACTGCCAGGGCGAGGGAGTGGTGACGGTGGAGATGCAGTTCATGGCCGACATGGAGATCGAGTGCGAGGAGTGCCATGGGCGCAGATTTCAGGACGATGTGCTGGAGGTGCGCTTTAGGGACAAAAATATCTACGACATACTGGAGATGACAGTGAGTGAAGCGGTAGCCTTTTTTGGGAAATACGCCGACGAAGAGCCCTACTGTGGCAGTATCGCCTCAGCCATCAGCGTCCTCGAGCGAGTGGGACTGGGGTACGTGAAGCTGGGGCAAAACTCCGGCACCCTCTCCGGTGGAGAGAGCCAGCGCGTCAAGCTCGCCTCCTACCTCATCGGCAAGCGACGAGAGCATACCCTCTTTATATTCGACGAGCCGACGACGGGACTGCACATCCACGACATACATGTCCTGATGGATGCCTTTAGGGCACTCCTGGATGAGGGGCACACTGTCGTCATCGTGGAGCACAATATGGAGGTGATCAAGAGTGCGGACTACGTGATCGACCTAGGACCCGATGGCGGAAAAGCCGGTGGACACCTCGTCTACCAAGGAAGACCGGAAGGGCTGACAGAGGTGAGCGACTCCTTCACCGGACAGTACCTCAAAAAAGCAATGAGCCGGTGAAAGAGCGTACCCTGCACTATATCTGGCAAAACCGACTGTACGACTCGGTCACTGTCGACGGAGAGCCGGTCACTGTCTTGGATGTGGGGCAGTACAACATTGGTGCCGGTCCCGACTTCTTGGTCGCCAAGGTGGAGATCGGCTCCATCGTCTGGGTGGGCGCAGTGGAGATCCATATACAGGCATCGGACTGGTACCATCACGGACACGACACCGACGAAAGATACGACAACGTGGTACTCCACGTGGTACTGACCAACGACAGACCCACGACAAATGCAACAAAGAGGAGCATCCCCACCGCCACCCTCCATGTGGAGAAGAGCGTGATCCGACGCATAGAAGCACTGGAGGAGGGCCCGCAAGCCCTACGGTGCGCTCCGGAGATATCCGCTGTCGACCTCGACCGAATCCATGACCTGACCCCCCGCCTGCTCCAAGACCGAATGCTGCAAAAGCTCGACAAGCTCACCGATGCCGAGGAGCCGTATGCGACCACCTTCTTTTACCGCTCCCTACTGCGGTACCTCGGCGCACACCAAAACAACGACGCCATGGAGCAGGTCGCCAGATCCCTCCCCTACACCTACCTAAAAAAGCATGCCTCGGACCTCACGGCACTCGAGGCGATGCTCCTAGGCCAAGCCGGCCTGATCGAAGAACAACCGCGGGACGAATACGAGGCCAAGCTGTATGGCGAGTATGCCTTTTACCGACAAAAGTTTGGGCTCACGCCCCTACCGCATGGGCTTTTCAAAAAACTAAGGGTCCGCCCTCCATCCTATCCGACAAGGATGCTGGCCATCGCTGCACAGCTCATACATCGGGAGGACGAGCTGCGGGCCTCTATGGTCGCCCAAGACTACACGACACTCACCGATCTACTGAGCCACCCACCAAGTGACTACTGGCAAAGGCACATCGACTTTGGTCACCCGGCCAAGCGCAAAATGGGTGGTCCGGGACAGACGACGCTACTCTCCCTACTGATCAACGCCATCATCCCCACAGCCTACCTCTACGGACGGAGTACAGGCGATCGAGGCATGGCAGAGGCGGCCATCGCCTATCTGTCCACGTTGCCTCCGGAGCAAAACCGAATAGTCCGCCTATTCTCCGACCACGGGATTGCCCCCCGATCAAGTGCCGACACTCAGGCCATACTCCAGCTGCACGAGCACTATTGCGCCCCCTACAGTTGCCTGACATGCCCTGTGGCTCCATTGATTTTCCAACACCTTCATTTCCAACAACCGTGAAACCACAAAGAATTACCGACCCCAACGACCCACTGTGGGCGCACATCCTCGAGACCTACACCACTGCTTTCCCCTCCGTTGAGCGACGAGACGTGGGACTGCTGCCCGACCTGCTGGGCGACGACAGTGACTTTCGCTCCTACGCATTTTGCGATGGGGAGCACTATATTGGCTTCATGCACTTCTGGGAGTTTCCGACCTTTCACTACTTGGAGCACTTCGCCATCATCTCCTCCACGCGTCGCAAGGGCTACGGCAGCCGTGCGCTACAGTGGTTGCTCGACCAACTACCCAAGGACACTCCGCTGATCCTGGAGGTGGAGCTACCGGAGGACGAGCTCACACGTCGACGCGTCGCATTCTACAAGCGGCACGGGCTCTACCTGCTCGATACGCCCTACATCCAGCCCCCCTATCGTGAGACGGATGAGGAGGTCCCCCTTCGGCTCATGTGCACCAGCGAGCACCTCCCCGAGGATGCGATCCGCACCCTCAGGAGCAGAGTCTATGGTTGCACCGACGAGCTATGAAAAGCGTGTAGCCCACTCCTCCTCCAGCCGTTCCCTAAAGTCCGGGTGGGCGATCTCGATCAGAGCTTTTGCCCGCTCGCTCATGGTGCGTCCTCTCAGCTCGGCGGCACCATACTCGGTGACAATGACATCGACATCGTTTCGGAGCGTGGTAGCCGTATGGTCGGTCAGGCCGGCGACGATCCTAGAGACCGCCCCACCCCTTGCCGTCGATGGGAGAGCCAGTATGCTGCACCCACCGGGAGAGCCACACGCACCGCGCACAAAGTCCACCTGACCGCCCGTGCCACTGTACATACGTCCGTTGATCACCTCTGCATTCACCTGCCCCAGCAGATCCACCTCCACAGCAGAGTTGATGGAGATCATACGGTTGTTGGCGACAATCTCCCTGTAGTCATTGACCACACCTGCGGGATAAAACTCCACCTCCTCATTGAGGTGCAGCCAGTCGTAGAGTGCTTGGTTGCCTAGAGCAAAGGTCGCGATCATCTTGCCGACCCGGTGCCCCTTTTTTGCCCCGGTGATGGCCCCCGTATCATGCAGTCTCTGCACACCGGGAGTCAGCAGCTCGGTATGGATCCCCAGGTCCTTGCGATCGGTGAGCCCGTCCAGGACCGCATCGGGGATACCACCTATACCCACCTGCAGCGTGGCACCATCCGGCACATACTCGGTGCAGATCTCAGCGATACGACGCTCCAGATCAGTCGGCACCTTTGGCTCTATCCCAAAAGGGGGCGCACTGTGCTCCACCAGCAGGTCTATTCGGTCGGCCGTAATGTAGTTTTCGCCGTAGACAAAAGGCAGGCGATCATTGACTATCGCGATCACACGCTTGGCTTTTTGGACAGCCGGCAAACCATAGTCGCACGACAGACTCAGGCTGTACCGCCCCCGACTGTCCGGAGGGGTGACCTGCACCACCGCCCAGTCCACCGGTATTGTATGCCCAAAAAAGTCCGACAACTGGCTAAAATGGCACGGGATATACTCGGCACGACGCTCAGCCACCGCCTCCAGTATCGCCCTCCCGTGGATAAACATCGTCCTCACCTGCACACAGTCCGCCATATCGGGTGCCAAGTGGGCTTGACTGCCGAGGTGGATCAGATGAAAGAGCTTGAGTCCTCGATGCTCCCCCTTTTGCCGTACCAGTTCGTCCGTCAGCAGATCAGCCGTGACAGCCGCATGGCTCATCACGATCGAAGCCCCGTCCTCTATTTCCCGCACCGCCTCAGCTATAGATACTCTACGCATACACTTGTGGCTCCTAGTAGCTCCCAAAAAAGTGCCCACCGACCTAGCGGAGAGGCAGTATCTCGATCCAGTACCCGTCCGGGTCGCTGATGAAGTAGAGCCCCATCTGCTCATTTTCGTAGCAGACCGCCCCCATCTCCTTGTGGTACGCCCGCCACTCATCGTAGTCACCGCGCACCCTCAGACAGAGGTGGTACTCCAGATCCCCCAGGTCATAGGGCTCCTTGCGATCCCGCAGCCAAGTCAGCTCGAGGGCAAAGTCCGTCTGTCCGCCATCACCGAGGTAGACCAGTATGTACGACCCATCCTCAGCCACCTTGCGACGCACCTCCTTCAGGCCGAGTGCTTTTTCGTAAAAGTCCAAGCTGCGTTGCAAGTCAAGGACATTAAAGTTGAAGTGATCAAATCTCGCAGGCTGTCTCTCTTTCATCATTCGTTTTGCTCAAAAAAAAGTATAGGAGCCCCTCGCCTCCACTCGGGGGGGGGGAAAAAAATAGGGGGTCAAAAGGAGGGATCGGGGTCAGTCAGCTTGAAACGCACCCTCCACCGTCCACGCTCCCGGTCATAGCTGTGGGCATACAAGTCGATATGCCCACACTGCCTCGTATGCTCCACATGTTGGCCGATACACAGGCAGATATCATAGTCCCCCACACGCACCAGTCGCACAGCCTCCGACGCATCATCCGGGATGCGACTCACGTCCACCCCATAGCGCTCAGCATCACGCTTATTCACCACCTGGTACGTGACCGGCAAGTCCAGATCCAGCACACGGTTGATCTCCCGCTCGAGACAGGCCAGATCCTCATCTGTCGGGACAAACTTGGTCTCAAAGTCCATCCTCGACTTTTTTCGCTCCACATGCGCACCGACACTCCTGCCGGTCCCAAAGAGCCGCACCATTGCGGCATTGAGTACATGCTCCACCGTATGCATGGGTGGGTACTCCTTTTTGTTGTGTTCGTTGAATATTACTTGCTCCATGGCTGACAAAGCTAACGAAATTCTCACTCAACGGACACAAGTTAGCACACGGGAGTCGGCTCAGGCTCCCTCTGACTCCATTGAGAAATGCTGCAAAAAAGGTCGAAACTTCTCTTTGAGGTCGGAGAAAAAGCCGGCAAGGTCGGAGAAAAAGATTCGCCTGACCGGAGAAAAAGATAAAATCACTAAGTGATTTATTCAAATCACACTGTGACGCGAATAAATCACTAAGTGATTTGTTGAAATCACACAGTGATTTGAACAAATCACAGTGTGGTTTATTGTTTTTCGGCCGGAGAAAAAAGTTTGCGAGTACAGAGAGAGGATTTTAGCACCCGCCACCGAAACCACTCTTTACGCTCGCACTTGCCACTCGGCTCAAGCGACCCAATCGCTTGAGACCGCCACACGAAGACGACCGGCAGGGCCACGCCGCACGACTATTACCCACTCAATCACAGCCACTTGCACACAGATCGAGAACCCCAAAAGCGGTGTACTTAGGACAAAAAGTGTACCAAGGACACCTCACGATCCCCCTCATTTTGGGAATAAAATAGGGTATGACTGCTTTTTTTTGGTAAGTTTGTGGGTAATCGTGGTGTAGTACACACCCAAAACTCTAGAATACATTACAGCAATGAAGACAGCATATGTTTTTCCGGGTCAGGGCGCACAGTTTGTGGGCATGGGCAAAAGCCTATACGACAACTACCCTGAGGCCCGAGAGCTCTTTGAGACCGCCAACGAAGTCTTGGGCTTTTCGCTGACCGACACCCTCTTTTCCGGCACAGACGAGGAGCTAAAGCAGACGAAGGTGACACAACCTGCGGTATTCGTCCACTCCTACATCGCCAATCGCATACACGGACAGCAAGCACCCGACATGGTGGCCGGGCACTCACTGGGAGAGTTTACGGCTCTGGCCGTGGCCGGTGTCCTAAGCTTTGAGGAGGCACTGCGCCTAGTCTCCAAGCGTGCCCATGCGATGCAAAAAGCATGTGAGGCACACCCCTCCACCATGGCCGCAATACTCGGACTGCCGGATGAGAAAGTCATCGAGATCTGCGAGAGCGTGACCGGTGAGACGGTGATAGGTGCCAACTTCAACTGCCCCGGCCAGGTGGTGATCTCCGGATCCATCGCCGGCGTACAAGCCGCTTGCGAAAAAGCCAAAGAAGCCGGTGCCAAGCGCGCTCTGCCCCTAAAGGTCGGTGGAGCGTTTCACAGCCCCTTCATGGAGTCGGCACGCGCTGAGCTGGCGCAGGCGATCAGTGAGGCCAACTTTGGAGACGCCTCCTGCCCCGTCTACCAAAACGTGGACGCTCTACCCCACAGCCGGGCAAGCGAGATCCGCGACAACCTCGTGAAACAACTCTCCTCACCGGTCCTCTGGACTCAGCTCACCCGACAGATGATCGCCGATGGCGCCGGGGAGTTTGTGGAGTTTGGGCCGGGAGCTGTCCTCCAAGGTTTGATCCGAAAGATCGACAACTCGGTGACAACAAGTGGCTACCAAGACTAGCCCCTCCCCCGGGCCTACCGACTCCCGCGACCGTCTCCTCACTCTCCTAGAGGAGAAGACAGGACACTTGGTGGAGAAGTTTCGCCGCCAACGCGCCCAACTGTCGGGGCTACGGCAGGAGCGAGACAGCCTACTAGAGGAGCGAGAGCGACTGAAGGGCGAGATCCGAGCACTGGAGCAAAAGCTCTCGGTCCGTGGCGACACCGAGGCCGTGGCTCCGGTCCTAGAGCTACGCCGAGAGGTAGATGAGATGATCGAGCTGGTAGAGCATTGTCTCGAGCTAATAGACAACGACCCCCGATGAGCACACCACCCTCTGAGCGAAAAGATGACGAGTGGCGGATCAACGTCCGCATAGGCAGGGAGCGAATGACTCTGCGCATACCTCGTGATCCCACCACAGAGAAGTGTCTCCGCAACGGAGCCACCAATGCAGGATCGCTGGTCGGCCAATACACCACCGCACACCCGGAGGCCTCCGAGGAGCAGATCCTCACCTACGTCGCCCTACACCTCGCCTACCGACTCGAGCGACTCACCGACAGAGACAAGGCCGACGACACCAACAACAGGATAGAGACGATCATAGAGATCCTAGACAAACTAGATGATGGCGAGCCCTGAAAAGGCAAAAGCCACACACAGAGGAGGGAACAAACTCACAAAAAAACTACAAACACAACTATATATAGACCCCCACCATAATGAGTCCAATAATACTAGCGATAATACTGGCACTCCTCCTGCTCGTCGTAGGAGGCTTCCTCACAAGACGGGAGCTGATACGGAGAAGCTACGAGGAGCGCGACCGACTACTGGCCGAAGCCAAAGAGGCCGGCCAACAGATACGAGACAAAGCGACAGCCGATGCCGAAGACCTGATCCGCAAAGCCAATGCCGACAACGACCTGCTAAAGAAAAACAAACTGCTCGAGATCAAAGAGGAGTTTTTGAAACGAAAAAACGCACTCGACAGAGAGGTCCAAGCAAGGCAAAACAAACTGCAGACCGTAGAGACCAAGCTCAAGAGCAGAGAGCAGTCGATCCTCCTCAAACAAGAGGAGCTGCTCGGACGGACAAAAGAGCTGGATGAAAAAAACGAAGCCCTGGAAAAACAGATCCAACTCAACAAAGAGCGCGAGACAGAGCTAGAGAACATCCGCAAGCGCGAACTCTCCGAGCTGGAGACCATCAGCGGACTCTCGGCAGACGAGGCCAAGGATCGACTCGTCGAAAGCCTCAAGGAAGAGGCCAGGACCGAAGCCGCCGTGATGGTGAACGAAATCATCGACGAGGCCAAAATGTCGGCCAACTTTCAGGCCAAGAACATCGTGATCAAGACGATCCAACGGGTGGCCGCCGAAACAGCGATAGAAAACGCCGTAACCATCTTCCACATCGACAGTGACGAGATCAAGGGTAGGATCATCGGCCGTGAGGGACGCAACATACGCGCACTCGAGGCGGCCACAGGCGTAGAGGTGATCGTGGACGACACACCGGAAGCCATCGTACTGTCGTGCTTTGACCCGGTACGCCGTGAGATCGCACGACTGGCACTGCACCAACTGGTACAGGATGGTCGTATACACCCCGCCCGCATCGAGGAGGTGGTGGAGAAGGTACGCCTGCAGATAGAGGACGAGATCATCGAGACCGGCAAGCGCACCGTCATCGACCTCGGGATCCACGGACTACACCCGGAGCTGATCCGACTGGTGGGCAAGATGAAGTACCGCTCCTCCTACGGACAAAACCTCCTACAGCACGCACGCGAAACCGCCAACCTCTGTGCCGTGATGGCCTCGGAGCTGGGGCTCAACCCCAAAAAAGCACGCCGTGCCGGACTGCTACACGATATTGGCAAGGTCCCCGACGACGAGCCTGAGATGCCACACGCACTACTCGGGATGAAGCTGTGCGAGAAGTACAAGGAAAAGCCGGATATCTGCAACGCTGTGGGTGCCCACCACGATGATATCGAGATGGAGACCCTCATAGCACCCATCGTGCAAGTCTGCGACTCGATCAGCGGTGCCCGACCCGGTGCCCGTCGGGAGATCGCCGAAGCCTACATCAAGCGGCTCAACGACCTAGAGAAGGTGGCCCTATCCTACCCCGGTGTGATCAAGACCTACGCCATCCAAGCCGGGCGAGAGCTGCGCGTAATCGTCGGTGCCGACAAGATCGACGACGCAAAGACGCAAGAGCTGTCCACCGCCATAGCACAGCAGATCCAAGACGAAATGACCTACCCGGGACAGGTCAAGATCACAGTCATCCGAGAGACCCGCATGGTCTCCTACGCCAAGTAAGCCGGCCCCCAAGCCACTGTGAGGATCAAGAAGCTCCATATCTACGTCATCAAGACCTTTGCCCCACTGCTCCTAGGGAGCTTTTCGGTGGCATGGTTCATCGTGGTGATCCAGCTTCTGTGGCGTTTTGTGGGAGATATTGTGGGCAAAGGGGTGGACACGATCGTCTTCCTCAAGCTCCTGTTTTATGCCGCCATGACAGTCGCCCCTCTGGGCCTGATCCTAGCGATGCTCGTGGCGTCGCTCATGACCTTTGGCAACCTAGGTGAGCGACTGGAGCTACTCTCCATGCGAGCGGCCGGGATCCCTTTTGTCCGCATCCTCAAGCCCCTCTTTTTCCTATCCATAATCGTGGGGGTTGGGCTCTTTGTCTTTCAGAACGACCTGATGATTACCTCTCAGGTAAAGTTTTGGCAATACTACTTTTCGATCAAAAACAAGTCGCCGGAGCTGGCCATCCCCTCCGGTGTCTTTTATAGAGAGATCGACGGGTACAGCATCTATGTCGAGCGCAAGGACAGTGAGCGAAAGATGATGTACGGCATGATGATCTACGACTACAAGGATGGATTTCAAAACGCCACCGTGCTGAGAGCCGACTCGGGACGTCTCTACTCAATCAAGGACGGCAGCGTGCTTGTGCTGGAACTCCTCTCGGGCGAAGCCTTTCGGAACCTCCGCGAAAACAAGGGCTACTACTCGACAAACTCTGGTATGGAGCCCTACATGCGTGAGAGATTTGACAAGAAGGTCGTGCAGATCCACTTTGACAACAACCTCAACATGGTGGATGAGGGGATGCTGAGCAGCCAGTTTGTCGGCAAAAACATGTGGGAGCTGGAGGCCTTTACCGACTCACTTCGTCTGTCGATCGACTCCATCACCCAGGTCAACCAGGAGATTGTCCTCAAGCGCAACAACACTCAGGAGGTATTTGCCAACATCGGCAGGGCACCCACCACTATCCGGCAAGTCCTCCGAGAAGAGCAAGAAACCGAATTGGGCGAAGACCATCCGCACCCCGGCATCAAAAACTTGGCCAAAAAGCTGGACCGAAAACCGGTCAACACTTTTGCCCAACTGCCCAAAGCAGAGCAAGCCAAGTACGACATGGGCAAGAAGTTTGCCACTATGGGGATGACCCAAAAGCGACAACTCTACCAGAGCTCAACCTCGACCCTCAACAATCGGCAGAGCGACCTCTACTTCTCCAACATGGAGCAAGACGACATGGAGAGCCTGATGAAGAAAAACCAGTTTGAATACTGGCGCAAGACGACCTACCCTGTTGCCTGTGTGGTATTCTTTTTGGTCGGAGCACCGCTGGGCGCATTGATCCGGAAAGGGGGCATCGGCATCCCATTCGTGACAGCGGTCTTTTTTTTCATCATCTTTTACTTTTTGGAGTCGACCGGGATGAAGATGGCACGCAGTGGTGCCTGGGAGGTGTGGTATGGGATGTGGTTGCCCAACATGGTACTCGGCCCCGTGGGGCTCCTACTCTGCTATATTGCCACCATTGATGCCAACAAGCTCACCTTGGACAGTGCGGCCAACAGCATCCGCAAGCTCCTCGGAACCGACACGGCCCGGAATGTCCCACCCGTCGCCGACACCGGGGCAGAGCCGGACTACGACCTAGCCGAAAAAGAGATCCTCGCACTCAACGAGACCACCGATGTCATCAAGTACCGGGGCAATATGCATTACGTCAAGTTTTTCCTCGGCATCCACCGAACCCAAGAGCGCGAAAAGATCAACACCCTGATCCACGAGATCATCAACAACCTACGGTACTCACCGGATATCCTACTGGTACACCGATTGGGAGCCTATCCGTTGCTGGATCGAGTCAGCAAGACCTACCGCCCGAGCCAAAAGTGGCTGCGACTCCTCTGCCTGATACTCCTACCCATAGGGCTACCGATATACATCTACTACCGACTGCGAGAGCGTGTCTACCTCCGAGAGATCAACCGACTAGTGGAGGTCAACTTTCAAGTCCTGGAAGAGGTAAAGCGAGCAAGCTACTATGCCAAGTAATCTACAGCACATACCAATACCCTTGTTTTTTATATAGAGATGGACAATTTCAAACTCAATACCATTGAAGAAGCAATAGAGGACTACAAGTCCGGCAAGATCATCATCGTGGTCGACGACGAGGATCGCGAAAACGAAGGAGACTTCATCATATCTGCCGAAAAGGTAACCCCGGAGATCGTAAACTTCATGATGTCTCACGGGCGAGGCGTACTCTGTGCCCCTATGTCCGAAGAGTGGGCGGATATGCTACACCTCCCGCTCCAAGTATCCGACAACACCTCACTGCATGAGACGCCATTCACGGTCACAGTGGATCTGATCGGCAAGGGGGTAACCACCGGAGTATCCATGTACGACCGAGCCACCACGATCAACGCACTTGGTGATGCCCGTACCAAAGCCTCCGACCTAGCGCGACCTGGACACATCAGCCCACTCCGTGCAAAAAACAAAGGGGTCCTGCGTCGGGCCGGACACACAGAGGCCTCTGTCGACCTAGCACGACTCGCCGGGATGAACCCCGTCGCCTGCCTCATAGAGGTCATCAACGAAGATGGGACCATGGCCCGCCTCCCTGACTTGGTCAAGATCAGAGATCAGTACGGCTTCAAGATCATCTCCATAGCAGACCTCATCAAGTACAGGCTCCAAGCAGAGAGCATCGTCGAGATGGGGACAGAGGCACTCCTACCCACCAAGTATGGCGACTTTCACATCATCCCTTTCCGCCAAGTGAGCAACGGACGAGAGCACATCGCACTCATCAAAGGCGACATCCGTGATGGCAAGCCGGTCCTCGTACGAGTACACAGCAGCTGCGCCACCGGGGATATCTTTGGCTCCCTCAGATGCGACTGTGGAGATCAGCTGCATCACGCCATGCAAGCTGTCGAAAAAGAGGGGCGAGGTGTCGTCGTCTACCTCAACCAAGAGGGACGGGGCATCGGACTCATGAAAAAGATCGAGGCCTACAAACTCCAGCAAGAGGGGCTGGACACCGTGGAGGCCAATATCCACCTGGGATTTGATCCCGACGAAAGAGACTATGGGGTCGGAGCGGAGATCCTCCGGCTCATTGGGGTCAAAAAGATGCGCCTCCTCACCAATAACCCCGTCAAGCGCATCGGGCTCGAAAGCTACGGACTCGAGATCGTCGAAAACGTGCCCCTGGAGATCGAACCCAACCCACACAACGCCTGCTACCAACGTACAAAAAAAGAAAAGATGGGACACACCCTGCACAACATTTAGCCCCCAAAAGGGCCGGAGCCCTGGCCACTCACCCCGTGGGGAGGAAGCCACCGGATCGATCCACCATACAGATGAAACCCACCCAAATGCCTACCGACCACGACCGCACCACAGCCGGCAAGCCAATGGATGCTCGGATGCTTGTGCAGCTCTTTTGCACCTTTTTCCTGATCGGTGGCTTCACCTTCGGAGGTGGTTATGCGATGCTGGAGCTGATCCGCCGGCAGATAGTGGACAAGCACCACTGGATGAAAGATGAGGAGTTCATCGACCTTTTTGCCGTCGCACAATCACTGCCGGGCGTCTTTGCCGTCAATATCTCCATCTTTGTCGGCTATCGGCTTCAGGGCCTAGTTGGAGCCATCGTCTGTGGCATAGGGTGCACGTTGCCAAGTTTTCTGATCATCCTCATGATCGCCATCTATGCCGGTCGCTTTAGGGGCAACCCCACTGTCGATGCGGTATTCAAGGGCATACGTCCCACAGTGGTGGCCCTGATCATCGCACCATGCCTATCGGTATGGCGCGCACTGCACCTCAGCCCGACACACCTGTGGATCCCGCTACTCAGTGCCGCTCTGGTGGCCTTTTGTGGAGTCAGCCCGGTGACCATCATACTTGTCAGCGCCCTCACAGGCTGGTTTTACTCACGCCTCATCCGCCCCAAGCTCCGATCATGATCTACCTACAGCTATTTTTGGTCTACATCAAGATCGGCCTACTGGGGTTTGGCGGAGGATATGCCATGCTCTCCCTCATACAAGAGGAGGTGGTCACCAAGCACCGGTGGCTCACTACCCAAGAGTTTACCGATATCGTGGCGGTATCCCAGATGACACCCGGCCCCATAGGCATCAATAGTGCCACCTATATTGGCTACACCGTCACACAGTCGGTATGGGGCAGTGTGGTGGCCACACTGGCGGTGATGTTGCCCTCTTTTGTGCTGGTGATGCTCATATCGCTCTCCTTTGCTCGCTTCAAAAAAAGCCCCCACGTCGAGGCACTCTTCACGGGCATCAGGCCGGCAAGTGTTGGGCTGATCGTAGCGGCCGCACTACTGCTGATGAATGCCGAAAACTTCATCGACCGCACCAGTTACCTTTTTTTCTTCGTGACCCTCGGAGCCATCCTTTCACGGAAGATTCACCCCATCCTGCTCATCATCCTATCCGGAATAGCGGGCTATATTGTTTACATCTAGCATTATGACCTACAAAAGACGACTTCTCTCCCTCATCTGTATGTTGCTCCCATTGACGAGCATTGCGCAGAGTCACCTCCTCTGGTACGACCATCCTGCCCAGGAGTGGGAGGGTACCTTACCGCTAGGCAATGGGCGCCTCGGACTCACCGTAGCCGGAGATATCCGGACCGAAAAGATCCCACTCAACGACATCAGTATGTGGAGTGGCAGCCCCGATAGTACCGCCTACTCACACACAGCGCGCCAATACCTTGCCCCCATCCGCGAAGCACTCCTCCGAGGAGACAACGCCACGGCACAGCGGCTCATGTACGAGCACTTTCAGTGCGGTGGCAGGGGCTCCGCTTTTGGTAGTGGCAAGGATGCCCCCTACGGATCCTACCAAGTACTCGGCTACCTAGAGCTGGAGCACCGACTACCGCACTCCGACCCCAAGCACTACCGGAGAGAGCTACTCCTCGACTCCGCTCTGGCTCACACTTTTTTTGACCTCGACTCGACCCACTACACCCGCACCTACTTCGCCAGCCAAGGAGAAGCAGACGTCATCGTCATCCGCCTGAGTGCAGATCGCAAAAAGCAGATCTCTTTTTCGGCCAAGCTCTCACGCTCCGAAAACGCCACCTGCACCGCACGAGATGGACGACTCTACATGAAAGGTCAGCTCCCCGATGGCTTTGGGGGTGATACCGGTACCCGCTTCTCAGCTGAGGTGAGCTTTGTCACCGAGGGAGGTACCCTCAGTACCAATGCAGATGCCGTGACCGTGGCCGATGCCGATGCTGTACTCATCTACATAGCTGCCTCCACAGACAACACCCCACCATCCGGAGTCAACCCCACGGACCCAACGACAGAGCTCAGCAGACTACAGGGTATGGAGTACGAGACACTACTCCGAGACCACATGGCCGGCTACGAGGAGGGCTACGGCCGAGCGACCCTCACCCTCTCCGCCTCCGACACGACGACCCACCACCTCCCCACAGACGTTAGGTTAGCACGATATGCGGAGACACACGATCCGGCATTCGTGGCTCTGTACTTCAACTACGGGCGCTACCTCCTCATCTCCTCCTCTAGACCAAACTCCTGGCCGGCCAACCTACAAGGCCTCTGGGCAAATGGTACTCAGCTCCCTTGGAACGGCGACTACCACCTCAATATCAACGTGCAGATGAATTACTGGCCAGCCGAGGTCACCAATCTCAGCGAGCTACACGAGCCTCTGCTCGAGTTTACACGCGACCTCGTCCCCTCAGGCCAACGCTCCGCACGCACCTTCTACGGAGCGGAGGGGTGGACCGCACACCCCATCACCAATCCCTGGCACTTCACGGCTCCGGGCGAGCACGCCTCATGGGGTGCGACCAACACCGGAGGAGCATGGCTGTGCCATCACCTATGGGAGCACTTTGCCTTTACCCAAGACACTGCATTTCTCGCCAAAGCCTACCCCATCATGCTGGAGGCAGGCAAGTTTTTCCTCACCTCGCTTATCGAAGAGCCCTCACACGGATGGCTCGTCACAGCACCCTCATCCTCGCCAGAAAACGGCTTCATCACACCCGACGGACAAGGACCACTCTACGTCTGCATGGGACCAACGATGGACATGCAGATCATACGCGAGCTCTTCAACAACACCCTTGATGCCGCCAAGATACTAGGGGTGTACGACAAAGAACTCACTCAGATGGCCAACACACTCCCTAGGCTAGCCCCACACCAGATCAGCAAGCACGGCTACCTACAAGAGTGGCTCGAAGACTACCAAGAGGCTGAGCCACACCACAGGCACGTCTCTCACCTCTACGGCCTCTACCCCGGCAACCAAATCACACGCCACAATACCCCCGAACTCGCCAAGGCGGCCGAACTAACCCTCAACCGGCGGGGAGACGAAGCCACAGGATGGAGTCGAGCATGGAAGATCAACTTCTGGGCACGGCTCAAAGATGGTAACCGTGCACACAAGCTACTGGCCAGCCTGCTACACCCGGCGATCGATCCGGCCGACCGATCCAAGCACTACAGCGGCACCTACCCCAACCTCTTCTGCGCACACCCGCCCTTCCAGATCGATGGCAACCTTGGCGGCACAGCGGCTATCGCCGAGATGCTCATTCAGAGCCACGAGGGCTTCATCGAGCTTTTGCCCGCCATACCGGATCACTGGCAGTCCGGCAGCTATACCGGCCTAAAAGCACGTGGCGGAGTGGAAGTAGACGTCACATGGGAGCAGGGCAAAGTCACCTCAGCCACCTTCAGGACCGAGCTACCGACCGTCACATTCCGACTCCGACACCCCAACGGAGCCATCACCACACACACCATCACCCTCGACAGCCCGCTCACCATCACCGAGCTCTGATTGAGCACCTATTCCACGAGACTGTTGCACGAAAGGCACCACCGCCATCGTGCAACAGTCTTTTTTTGGGGATTAGTTTAGTTTAGCACCCATCCAAACAAGACTAAAATCAGGGCAACACTATTTATGATTTACCGTTTTTTTAGGTAGCTTTGCTTTAGGAAAGGGAGATAAAACGGAGTTCACAGCAACTTACTTTAGGAAACCATAAAAAAAACATTGATCTATTATATATTTTTCCCAAATCCCAAGACTTATGAAGAAAAGTAACATCAGGCATCTGCTCTCTCTTCTGGTCTGCGCGATTGCATCTCCCATCATAGGGGGCGGTAATCAGCTATACGCCAATGAGTTAGGAGATCAATCCACAAAGGTAATCACCCAATCCGACAAGGTCAAAGTCCGTGGTGTCGTGCATGACACGACCGGAGAGACTGTGATAGGAGCCACAATCGTACTCGTCCAAGACGGGACCAAAGGCACAGTCACCAATATGGATGGCGCCTTTGAGCTCAGCGGAATCCCCGCAAATGGCACGCTCCGCATCTCCTATGTGGGTATGAAGACAGTAGAGGTCCCCATCAACGGACAGACCGACCTCTCTATAGTACTCCACTATGACCAAGAGCTCCTCGACGAAGTCGTCGTCGTCGGCTACGGTACGCAGAAAAAAGCCAACCTCACCGGTGCCGTCTCCACCGTAAGTGGCAAGACTCTGGAGAATCGACCAATCACCAACGTCGGACAAGGACTCCAAGGTGTCGTCCCCAACCTGAACGTCTCCATGCAAAGCGGTGGTGCGCCGGGCTCTCACTCCAGCTTCAACATCCGCGGAAACACCTCCATCAACGGTGGTGGCCCACTTGTCCTAGTCGACAACGTCCAGATGGACCCCAACCTCGTCAACCCCGAGGACATTGAGTCCATCTCCGTCCTAAAGGATGCCGCTTCCGCCTCCATCTATGGTGCACGAGCAGCGTATGGCGTGATCCTCATCACGACGAAAAAAGGCAAGCAGCAAGAGAAGCCCGTCATCACAGCATCGGTCACCGGATACTGGCAAAAGCCTGCCATGGAGTTTCACAACGTCAACTCCATGGACTTCCTCAAGATGAAAGACGAGGCCAGCAAGAATGACGGCGGCGGCAGATTCTACCACGAGTCCATCTACGAGTATGCCAAAAAGTACTTCGAAGGCACCTACGACAAGCCCGTTTTCGTCAACCCCCACAGCGACGCTCCACACAAGTACGAGTACTGTGGCAACACCGACTGGTGGAACGAGCTGTACAAGACCTCCTTCTCCAAGATCATCACAGCCGGCATCACCGGAGGCACATCAAAGATGAACTACTATGCCTCCCTCGGACTAAACGACCAAGGAGGTATCCTCAAGCACGCCGATGACAAGTACCGCAAGATGAACGCCAACATCAATGTCTCCTCACAGGTGACCGATTGGCTCAACATCTCCGGAAAAATCACCAACGCCTACACCTCGGAGCAACACCCATCCGGTGGTGCAACGTCCATGAACCCCACAGCCTACTCCGGTATCTCGCCCTCATCCGGTATGCTCAAGGCCGACCTGAGCCCGCTCATGCCTGTCTACCACCCCGATGGACACTACGCCGGACAAGGAGGCTACACCAACCCCGTGGCAGTGATGCGCGAAGGGGGCAACTCCATCTTCAAGACCAATGACCTCTGGATCAGCGGGGCGGTACGACTGACACCTATCGAGGGGCTCATGATCAATGCGGACTACACGTGGAACTACTACAACCGCAACACCAACGAACACGTGCGGAGGTTCAACGAGTACACCGCTGTGCCCGGTACCGAGCTACCCTATCCTTGGACCAAAAACAATAGCGCTGTGGTAGCCAACAACAACGACTACTACCACGCTTTCAACGCCTTTGCCGAGTACACCAAGACGTTTGCCGAAAAGCACAACACCAAGGTGATGATCGGCTACAACTTTGAGAAAAAAGAAAACACCAACAGCATGTCCGGCCGCCTCGGACTCGTCGACAACGACAAGCCCATCATAGACCTGGCCTACGGAGATCAAAAGACAACAGGCAACGAATCCGGATGGGCAGTACAAGGCCTTTTTGGTCGTATCAACTACGACTTTATGGGCAAGTACCTCCTGGAGCTCAATGGCCGACTCGATGGGTCGTCCAAGTTTCCCAAGGCCGGACGCTACGCCTTCTTCCCCTCCTTCTCCGCCGCATGGCGCGTCTCTGAAGAAAACTTCTGGACCGAAAGTCTCAAAAAGTACGTCAATGACCTAAAGCTCCGCGCATCCTACGGTACCCTGGGTAACCAAAACGTCTCCGGAGACTTCCCCTACCTCGCCAGCTACGGGATCAACACCAAGTACGACATCCTATTTGCCGGCAAGCGTCCCGTGGCAATCACACGTCCCGGCCTTGTTAGCGCCTACTTCACGTGGGAGAAGGTGAGCCAAGTCAATCTAGGTGTCGACGCACACTTCTTCAACAGCCGACTGATCACCGGGTTCGACATCTACCAGAGAACCACCAAGGATATGCTCCACAGTGGCAAGCCCCTCCCCTCAGTACTCGGTGCAGCCGTCCCTAGAGAAAACTCAGCCGACATGAAAACGTACGGATGGGAGCTCTCTATGGAGTGGAATGACCGACTCTCATTTGGGCTCAACTACCACGTCAAGGCCGTACTATCCGACTATCAGTCAGTCATCACCCGTTTCGACAACCCCAATGGGCTTCTAGGCCAACACTACGTCGGAGAAAAGCTCGGAGAGATCTGGGGCTTTGTCTCCAACGGACTCTTCCAGACAGAAGAGGAGGTCAAAAATCACGCCGACCAATCACGTCTGGCCAACGTCAAGTGGGCTCCGGGTGACATCAAGTACGAGGATCTGGACGGAAACAAAAAGATCGACTTTGGCGACAACACCCTCAAAAACCCCGGTGACCGGAAGATCATCGGCAACTCCACACCGCGGTACTCCTTCGGTCTCACCCTCGGAGCCGACTACAAGGGTATCGATGCAGAGATCTTTGTACAGGGTGTAGGCAAGCGGACCTTCATGCCCGGAGGACCAAACTTCTGGGGCTTTACCGATCCTTGGCAGACACCGCTCACCACATCTCTGGACTACTGGAGAGAGGACAATCGCAACGCCTACTTCCCCCGCCCACACCTAGACTATCAGACCTGGCCGGGTAGCAGGCAAACCAGCACAAGGTACCTCCAAAATGCCGCCTATGCTCGACTAAAGAATGTCACCATAGGGTACACCCTGCCCAAAAACATCAACGAGATGCTGGGAATCACCAATATGCGCCTCTACATACAGGGCGAGAACCTCTTGACGCTGACCCCAATGATCAAGGCCTTTGATCCTGAGGTGCTCAACAACATGGTCTACCCGATCAACAAAAAGATTGCCATCGGTCTTTCCCTCACCATCTAAGCCAAGATTCAAAACACAGATATGAAACGTACAACGATACCACAACTTGGTCTCATCGCACTCCTCTCTATCGCCGGAGCCGGATGTGACCTCATAGACATGGCCCCAAAAGGCTCCATCACCGACAAAAGCTACTGGACAAAAGTAGAGGACCTAGAGCTCTATGCCAATGGCCTCTATGGATACCTACCACGTCCGACAGCTCACGGAGATGAGGAAAGCGACAACTTTGTGAAAAACAACAAGGTCGCCATCCTCTTCGACAACATGAACCAAGAGAGTGCCAGCGGTGGCTGGACCTGGGCAGATGTCGGTGAGTGCAACTACTACCTCCAGCGCGTCGGCAATGTCAAGGGCGACGAAAAAGAGATCAACAAGTACACCGCCGAGGTCCGCTTCTTTAGGGGCCTGATCTACTTCAACAAGATCAAGCGCTACGGTGATGTCCCCTGGTACGAAACCGACCTCAAGACCGATGACAAGGAGCTACTGACCAAGCCCAGAGACAAAAGAGACGATGTACTCGGCAAGATCATAGAGGACATGGAGTATGCCATCCAATGGCTGCCCGAAAAAGAAAATGCAGTACTCGGACGCCTCCACAAGGATGCGGCACGCACTCAGCTGGCTAGGATCTGCCTCTACTACGGTACCTACATGAAGTACCACGGACAGAGCGGAAGCGGAGCCCTGACCCCCGACAACCTCCTCAAAAAAGTGGTCAAGCTCACCGAGGACATCATGGCCACAGGCAGATACGAGATTGTCAAGGGATCCGACCAAGGCTGCGACCAGCTTTCCTTCCCCGACTACCCACTCTACTATTCCAACCAATTCACCCAAAAAGATCTGAGCACCAACAAGGAAAACATCCTCGCCAGATACTACACCGAGGGAGTCCTCACACACCAGACCGGACGACAAGTGGGCGAAAACGGAATAGGACTCTCCAAAGACTTCGTCGAGTCCTTCTTGATGAAAAACGGGACACCCATCTACAACTCGGGATCGGGATACAAGGGTGACGAAAACCTGGGAGACGAGTTTGTCGACAGAGATCCACGTATCTATCAGATCATCGACAATCCACACAAGCCCTATCGTGTAAAAGGCAGCGAACGCTCCGTCAACGAGCTACCCTCCGTCGAAAACGTGAAAGGAGTCACCGGATACCCCTGTGTCAAGTATCGCTCCGCCAACGAAAGGCAGGAGAGTGCCAACAACACCTACTACGATTGGTTCGTCTATCGCTACGCCGAAGTCCTCCTGATGAACGCCGAAGCCCACGCTGAGCTAGGATCATGCACACAGCAGGTACTGGACAAGACCATCAACAAACTGAGAGATCGTGTCCAAATGGCACACCTCACCGTCAACCCAACCGTAGATGCCGCACCCATCAACTATGGGTACACGATCAGTCCACTGCTCTATGAGATCCGACGCGAGCGCCGTATCGAGTTGATCGCAGAGGGCAGACGATTCGACGACCTACAGAGGTGGAACGCTATGACCCTCCTAGAGAACCCCAAGACCATGTTTGGGATAAGGATCACACCCTCCGTACGCGAAGCCTACAAAAAGGCCAACACCACATTTGGTCCGGACGCACGAACCACAATCGAGTACCAGGGCAAGACCTACCTCTACCAATACCCCGGCACCAGCCTCGAAAACAACGGTAGGAAGTGGGCCAAAAACGACAAGCGCTGGCTCTTCCCGATTCCGAAAGACCAGTTGATCCTCAATACGAACCTGATCCAAAATCCGGGCTGGGAAGGAGTTTCACAAAAGTAACTCTCGGCTCGCCACAAAATTGCAATGCCGGCAAGGACTTTTTCCTTGCCGGCATTTTTTGCGTCCTATGATGGGGAGCCACCCCGACCGTTTGGCGACCCACTGGCTCACCCAGAATTGCCGATCCGTCTTGCGACCCCTGGCGGGGTCGAGGATTGGGGTGCGGGGGCTACTGACCCGGGGTCTTCGGGGCTTCGCCCCTCGACCACCGGGCTATGAAAGAGGCACCCCTAGTGGGGTGCTGACCACCCAATTTTTCCGACCCAATCTCCGCAAACTATATCTCTTGTGACCCAATATTGCCGACTGTTTGGTGACCCCCCAAACTATTGACCCATTGGTGAACTCAATCAAACGATACAAATGGTGAATCCCAAAACGAAAAACAGGGGTGGCGGAAAATGGATCTGCCGACCCCGCAAGGGGTCGCTCCTTCATAGCCGGGTGGTCGAGGAGGGGCAAAGCCCCGACGATGCCCACCGGAAGAGGTGGCCACCCCACGACCTCGCAAGGGATCGCAAAACAGATCCGCTAAATCCGCCCCCTTTTCCACCAAAAAACTTCCCTAAAAAAAGGGGACAAAAACGGGCGCTTTTCGGACAAAAAGCCCACCTTTTGGGAGCTTTGATAATCAATCACTTACAAGAAGCCTTGAGTTTCACGGATAGAAGCAAAACTTTTCACGGATAGAAGCGAAACTTTTCACGGATAGAAGCGATCGCTTAGACGGACAGAAGCGATCGCTTAGACGGACAGAAGAAAGAAAAAATGCCCACGGAGGATTTTGTGGAATATCAATTATTTTCGTACCTTTGCGGTGCTTAATCATAATAGCACTGACCCATGGTGTAATGGTAGCACTACAGGTTTTGGTTCTGTCTGTTGAGGTTCGAATCCTCATGGGTCAGCTCAGAGCGAAAAGCACCTACTGCAGTTAGCACTGTAGTGGGTGCTTTTTTTGGTACCTTTGGTGGAAGAAAAACAACACAACGAGATATGACCAAACTACTGCACAACTACCTAGATCCCGACCTCCTGATCCTGGGTCTGGAGTCCTCCTGCGATGATACCTCCGCCGCCATCCTACAGGGAGACACTCTCCTCTCCAACGTCATTGCCTCCCAAAAAGTGCATGAAAAATACGGTGGCGTAGTGCCGGAGCTGGCGAGCAGAGCTCACCTCCAAAATGTCGTACCGGTCGTCTCCGAAGCACTCCGACAAGCGGGCAAAAAAGCGACCGACCTGGACCTCATCGCCTATACACGCGGCCCCGGTCTACTGGGGTCTCTCCTCGTGGGGACTTCGTTTGCCAAGGGCATGAGTCAGGCGCTGGGGATCCCGATGGTGGATGTCAACCACCTACAGGGGCATGTGTCGGCACACTTTATCCAGCAGCCTGACAAGCGGGTCGAGACCCCGTCGTTTCCCTTCCTTTGCCTGCTGGTATCGGGGGGCAACTCTCAGATCATACTGGTCAAGAGCCCTACAGATATGGAGATCATCGGCAAGACGATAGACGATGCGGCCGGTGAGGCTTTTGACAAGTGTGCCAAGGTAATGGGGCTGGGCTACCCCGGTGGACCGGTCGTCAATCGTCTGGCCAACGAGGGGGATGCCTCTCGCTTTGCCTTTGCCAAGCCACAGGTACCGGGCTACGACTATAGCTTCAGTGGGCTCAAGACTTCGTTTCTCTACACCCTGCGGGATCAGCTCAAGGTCGACCCTGACTTTGTCGAAAAAAACAAGGCCGACCTCTGTGCCGCCCTCCAAAAAACCGTCATCGACATCCTCATGGATAAGCTGGCCAAAGCCGCCAAGGATCTCGGTATCGACGAAGTGGCCGTAGCCGGTGGGGTATCGGCCAACACCGGGTTGCGCGATGCTTTTGTGGCCTATGGTGAGAGGAGTGGCAAGCGGGTCTTCATACCGCCTTTTTCGTACACAACAGACAATGCGGCCATGATCGCCATGGCTGGTGCCTTTCAGTACCACAGTGGCAGACGCAGCAGTCTGTCGGATACCCCCTTTTCCCGTGTCGAGATCTGAGCTCCTCCGGACACTGGCGACACTGCTCACTCGGCGAGGAGCCACCGTCGCCACAGCAGAGAGCTGTACGGGTGGCAATATCGTCGCCACACTGACCTCGGTGCCTGGGGCATCGGAGTGGTTGCACACCGGCCTGATCTGCTACCAACGGGCCAGCAAACAGCGGGTACTGGGGCTGTCGGAGGCGGAGCTGTCGGATGGGCTGGTCTCCGAAAAAACGGCAAAAGCCATGGCAGAGCATGCGCGCCAAGTCGCCGGTGTGACCTATGCCGTCTCCACCACCGGTGTGTGTGGTCCGGCGGAAAGTGAGGGGATACCTCCGGCTGCGGCATGGGTAGGAGTGGCCACTCCGGCCGGCTGTACCGCAGAGTGGGTGACACTCCCGGACAGAGGACGAGAGGCAAACCAGGCAGCCATCACCATGCGTGCACTGGAGATCCTCCTGGAGCATCTCCAAAAAGAGGGAACACCTACAGCATGACCCCTATCGAAGCTCTCCGGACCTACTTTGGGCACCAAGCCTTCAGGGCACATCAGGAGGAGGTGGTGACCAATGCACTCCAAGGGCGTGACCAGCTGGTCGTACTGCCTACCGGTGGAGGCAAGTCGCTGTGCTATCAACTGCCGGCACTGCTGCTGCCGGGGGTCACACTGGTCATCTCGCCCCTCATCTCTCTGATGCAAGATCAGATCAAGCAGCTGGACCAACTGCACATCCCGGCCGCCACCCTCAACAGCAGCCTCAGCAACGAAATCCGCCAAAACGTACTCCTCCAACTCCGAGCCGGTAGGCTAAAAATCCTCTACCTCAGTCCGGAGACCCTCTTCAGCCCGATCGGGATACAGATCCTACACCACTGCACGATCTCGCTCATTGCAGTGGATGAGGCGCACTGCATCAGCCAGTGGGGCCATGACTTTCGGCCGGAGTATGCACAGCTGGGCTTCATCAAGGAGCAGATGCCGGCCACACCACTCCTCGCTCTCACCGCCACCGCTGACCCCGCCACGAGAGTGGACATCATATCCCAACTGCAGATGGTACAGCCACTGGAGATCATTGGGGACTTTGACCGCCCCAATATCCGCCTAGGGGTACGCCGAGGCCGAAAAAAAGCCGACAAACTCCGAGAGATTGTCGACCTGATCACTGAGCAGGATGATGAGGGGAGCTGCGGGATCATCTATGCCACTGCACGCAAAGACACAGAGATGCTAGCCGCCTACCTCAATGACCGAGGGATCCGAGCCCTACCCTACCACGCGAGCATGTCGACCAGTGAGCGGACACTGGTACACAATATATTTCTCGCCGGACAAGTGACCGCTGTCTGTGCCACTGTGGCCTTTGGCATGGGGATCGACAAGCCCGATGTCCGCTGGGTCATCCACTACAACATGCCCAAAAACATAGAGGAGTACTACCAGGAGATCGGCCGAGCCGGGCGAGACGGACTCCCGGCCAGAGCCCTGCTATTCTACTCCTATGCCGATATTTTCGCACTCAACCGCCTGATCGAAAACACCTCTCGCCAAGACTTGTCACGCCAAAAGATGGAGTACATGAAGCAGTTTTGTGAATCACAGGTCTGCCGTCGGCGCGTCCTACTCGGCTACTTTGGGGCACATGTCGAGGAGGACTGCCACAACTGTGACGCTTGTCTGCTCCCCAAAGAGCCGACCATCGATGGCACGATCCCTGCACAAAAAGCTATGAGTGCCGTACTCCGGACCAACCAGCAGATCACCCTCCCCATACTCGTGGATATACTCAGAGGATCAACCAGGTTGGAGATCAGGCACTACGGCTACAACAGACTGCCCACCTACGGGGTCGGACGCGACCTCTCCGCACTGGAGTGGCAAGACTACATCTACCAAATGATCCTCTACGGACTGATGTACATTGACTATGCCCAGGGGAGTACCCTCAAGGTGACCGACCTCGGGCAAAAAGTTCTCCGCCGGCAAGCCCCCTTTGCCCTCACCCCCTTTCGGCTCAAACAAAAAGGCTGACCCGCAGCTTTTTCTTTCCTTCCCCCAAAAATACCAAAGCAGTGGTCCCTCCCAACGGGAGGAGCCACTGCTTGGATCAGGACTTGGTGCCTCATGTGGGGCACCTCGCCACCATTGATAGGTGACGGACAATGGATGTGGGGTCACTTTTTGTGCTTGCCCTTGAGCCGCTCCAGCTGGCTCTCCAGAGCCGCACAGACTTCGTCCAACGCCTCCTCAAAGGAACCGGCCGTCTTTTCGGAAAAAAGATCGGGACCGGGGACCGACAGAGTGACACGGACCTTTTTGTTGTCATTCGTCTCCGGCTTGGTAAGTGTCAGTACCACTGTTGCATCTATGATCTCGGAGTAAAAGCGGGACAGCTTGCCCACTTTTTTTTCCACAAAGGCCTTTAGGTCATCCTTGATGCTAAAGTTGATGTCTTGGATCTTGATATTCATACGCATACTCTCTTGTAGTGAACCGGTGCACTCCTGCCACTTCATCGTCAGGACCAAGTGAGGTGTGCACCCCATCAATCATCATCTTGAGTGCCTCTGCACCTCTACCTCCCTCCTGTCACAAATATATCTTTTTTTTCGGAATACCCAACTTTTGCCAACCATTCCGAGCAGGCTTCCCTCCTTTTTTTCAAAAAAAATGAGAGAAGGGTGCACCAAAGCCACTGCCTTGGCACACCCTCCTCTAGGTTGGTGCGGGGGGGATCCCCGATCAGAAGCCGTTCAGTCGGAGGCCGAGGGTATCCTGGTACGCTGTCTGTGCCTCAACCAGCTCCTTACGCATGCGGTCGACAATCTCCTTGTAGGCGGGGTCGTCGTAGACGTTTTTCATCTCATGCGGGTCCTCTTGGAGGTCGTACAGCTCCCAGAAGTTTTGATCGAGGTAGAAGTGGATCAGCTTGTACCGCTCATCGCGCACGCCATAGTGACGCATCACACTGTGCTCGGCCGGATACTCGTAGAAGTGGTAGTAGATCTTGTCTCGGCCCGGGAGCTCCTTGGCACCTTTTAGCAGCGGCACCAGAGACTCACCCTGTATATCCTCGGGGATCTCCACACCTGCTAGCTCGAGGAATGTGGGGGCTAGGTCGATATTTTGGGTCAGCTCCTCAATCGCTCCACGGGCATCCAACCCCTTGGGGAGGTGCATCAGGAGTGGGTAGTGCATCGACTCCTCGTACATGAATCGCTTGTCGAACCACCCATGCTCGCCCATATAAAAGCCTTGGTCGCCCAAGTAGAGGACAATGGTGTTGTCCCAGAGGCCCTCCTCCTTGAGGTAGTCAATGATCCGGCCCACACCTTGGTCGATCGGATGGATCACCTTGGCATAGTCTCGCATGTAGCGCTGGTACTTGTACTCCATACGCTCCTGGTCGGTCATCTTGCTATCCCAATAGTGGTCTGCCATGGGGCGGTAAAAGGCGAGGAACTTTTCACGATCACCCTCGTCCATACCGGAGAGGATCCACTCGTAGGTCTTTGAGTAGTGGGTCGGGTGATCCTTGCGCAGGAGCTTGCAGTCGTAGGCGGCATCCATATGCTCTCCGATATTCATCTCAGCGCGAGCGGCAGCTGGGCGACCGGCGTAGTCATCGAAAAAGTTGTCCGGGAGCTTGAAGGTCACATCCTCGTACATATCCAGATCCTCGATGCGGGGCATCCAGTTGCGGTGCGGTGCTTTGTGCTGCACCATCAGCATGAAGGGGCGACTCTTGTCTCTATTCCTGAGAAGGTCGATACTCTTGTCCGTGATCAGGTCGGTGACATACCCTTTTTCTCTCACTGTGTCGTTGGGTGCGGTGATAAATGCGGGGTTGTAGTAGTCGCCCTGACCTGGCAGGATCTCCCAGTGGTCAAAGCCGGTCGGGAGAGAGGTGAGGTGCCACTTCCCGACGATCGCTGTCTGGTACCCTGCGGCCTGTAGCAGCTTGGGGAAGGTTTGTTGCTCACCGTCAAAGACACTGTGCTCATTGTTGGTAAATCCATTTTTGTGCGAGTGCTTGCCGGTCAGGAGACAGGCTCGGGATGGTCCGGAGATCGAGTTGACCACAAAGGCGTGGTCGAATCTCACTCCCTCCTCTGCCAATCGATCGATATTGGGAGTCTCGATCTCGCCACCATAGGCGGAGATCATCTGCGAAGTGTGGTCATCGCTCTCAATGATCAGGATATTGTACCGCGTGGGGGCCTCCTCCTTGGACTTGGAGTCGCAGGCTGTGGGCACTACGACGCCGGCCATAGCACTTAGGCCCGTTGCGAAGCGATAGATGTTGTTTTTCTGCATGAGTTATTTACTTTTGTTTTAGGGTAAATGAGACCGGCTTTACACCCCTCGTCGGATGAAAGGTGACAGTGACACTCCTAGGAGAGGTCCCGTTGTTTGCTTTGTACTTTTGGATTACTTCCGAAAATCATACCGTGGCAAATCGTATTTTGTCGCCAAACCACTCGGCAAACCTACACAAATCGTAATAAATAATAAATGTCTGCACCTCTATATTTTGGTATCTTTGTCTCACGACTGCAGTATCACTTACATTTCCCTCAAAACAAACCATGAAATCAAGCTCAAAACAAATCCTCTCCCTTGCATTGATCACGCTATGTGCACTGACTCTCTGCCTGACCGCTTGCAACCGATCACAATCCGCCGGATCACCCGATGGCGCTTGGGCCGTTCTCACTCTGGACGGGAAGGCTCTCGCTGACCAAGGAATGGAGAGCATCCCGACACTCAATATCGACACAAAAGAAGCAAAAGTATGGGGCAACCTGGGCTGCAACGCTTTCAATGCCCCGATCGTCTCCTACTCTCAGGAGAAGGGCGAGCTAAAACTGGGGGGCATAGCGGCCACTCGTATGCTCTGTGAGGACTACCCCATCGAGCAAAACATGGAGCAGGCCCTCTCGGAGGTCGATCGATACCTCCTGACCGCTGACGACACCCTCGAGCTCTATGTGGGGGATCAACTCCGAGTACGCCTGTCCAGGCAGTAAGCCCACCGGTACGCCACCACTTGGCCATTCTGTTTTGTGACCCCGCCAGGGGTCGCAAAACGATCGGCAAAATTGGGTCACCATATGGGATCAATTTTTCTTCTATCCGTCTAAGCGATCCCTTCTATCCGTGAAAACTTTCGCTCCTATCCGTGAAAAGTTTTGCTTCTATCCGTGAAACTCAAGCCCCCTTGTAAGCCCTTGATTATCAAAGCCCCTTTTAGGGGCTTTTTTTTGATCTCCAAAACAGCCTCTTTCACACTATTTGAATAGGATTTTGACAGGAAAAAAGGAGTTGTTTCCGCTGGGGGCATCGTCGGGACTCCGCCTCTCCTTGACCACCAGGCATGAAGAAGTAACCCCTAGCGGGCGGCACACCGCCAGTGGTCGCAAAACGATCATACGCTGCGGACAAAAGGATAGAGGGTGTACAAATAGAGGGTGCATTGGCACTCATCTGTACCAACGCACCCTCTTGGGTGATCTTATGGACCTCTTTTCCTGGAAGAAACGATGGCTCCGGATGACCTCGCCAAAGTCCCCGTGGGGGAGAAGTCTCTGTGGGAGATTAGTCCTCTATGGCGGCTATGCCTGGAAGGGTCTTTCCCTCGATGGCCTCGAGGAGTGCTCCGCCTCCGGTGGATACATAGCTGACTTGGTCGGCCAGGCCAAACTTGTTGACGGCCGCAACTGAGTCACCACCACCGACGAGGGAGAAAGCACCGTTGCGGGTGGCTTCGGCCACAGCCTCACCTATCGCCTTGGTACCTTCGGCAAAGCGGTCAAACTCAAAGACTCCGGCCGGACCGTTCCAGAGGATGGTCTTGGAGCCAACAATGACGTCGTGGAAACGCTTGATGGTCTCCGGGCCAATATCCATACCCATCCAGTCGGCAGGGATTTCGTTGCTCTTGGAGAGCCCTTTTTGTGCATCTTCGCTGAAGCGGTCGGCAATCACAGAGTCGGTGCCAAGGATGAGGTTTACACCCTCCTTTTTTGCCAGCTCCTGGATCTCCAGTGCGAGGTCGAGCTTGTCCTCCTCTACGATGGAGGTACCGATCTCACCTCCGTTGGCTTTGACAAAGGTGTAGGTCATACCACCGGTGAGGATGAGGTTGTCGACCTTGGTGAGGAGGTTCTTGATGATCTCGATCTTGGTGGATACCTTGGAGCCACCCATGATGGCGGTAAAGGGGTGCTTGACATCCCGGAGGACTTTGGCGACGGCCTGAACCTCCTTGGACATCAGGTAGCCAAACATCTTGTGGTCCTTGTCGAAGTACTGAGCCATGAGTGCTGTGGAGGCGTGTGCACGGTGTGCGGTACCAAAGGCGTCATTGACATAGACTTCGGCGAGATCGGCCAGATGCTTGGTAAATGCTTTTTGGCTCTCCTTGACCGCTTTCTTTGCAGTGGCTTTTTCTTCTTCGGAGACACCATCTGCCAAGTAGGGTTTGCCTTGCTCCTCAGGGTAGAAGCGGAGGTTTTCGAGCAGTAGGACCTCACCATCCTTGAGCTCACGAGCCATGGTGAGAGCCTCTTGGTTGCCACAGTCGGGGGCAAACTTCACCGGCACACCCAGTAGCTCCTCCAGATGGGGCAGTATGTGCTTGAGCGAAAACTTGTCTGCCGGACCCGTGGGGCGTCCCAGGTGGGAGCCTATGATTAGGCGTCCGTCATCGCCCAAGATCTTTTTGAGCGTAGGCAGTGCCGCACGCATGCGGGTGTCATCGGTGATCCTGAAGTTTTCGTCTAGGGGGACATTGAAGTCCACGCGTACGAACGTGCGCTTGCCCTTAAAGTCAAAGCTGTCGATATTCGTCATTTTCCTTTTGATCTATATTTGTATTGTACTAATAGCCTAATCAACGAGGCATCACCAGGGTAGGCCTTCGAACCAGAGGCTACTCCTCCGGACTTTACCGCCATACGATCCTGTGTACCTCACACCCTCCCATATACCGAAAAGACCGAAACCTTTTCAACTCTGTAAATTTACAAAAAAAAATAGCTTAGCACACCCCACCCCGGCTCATCATCTTACGGAAATGGTCATCCCGGCCGTCCTCCACTCTCCCTCACTGAAAATAGTATAGTCGCAAAGTGAAGCAATAGACTCTAGATGGGTCTCCGGATCCTTGTGGACCGGGATTTCACTCTACCTAGCATACTAGCCCTAATGGGCATCAAGAAGCCTTGTCGCCTAAGGAGCTTCTGCACACGTGGGGCTTTGTAATCAAAAAGCTCAAAAAGGCGATCAAAGCGATAGAGGCCGGAGTACCGACCTCCATACTTCGCCAATATCTCTACCACTCCCTTGAGGTAAGAGTCGACGAGAAAGAGCTGACCCGTCTCTCGACAAGCCTCATGAAACGAAGCCAGACGATCTGCGTTCGTCGAGGAGCAAAGGGCAAAAACATACTTATGTCGCTCCTCATGGCCCTTACGCTCTTGGTCACAGGCTGTGACGCACTATCCGGCCACAAAAGTGCTGCTATCTTGCAACGTCTCTACGAATCAGGGCAGTTTCAGATGGACGAAAATAACTACTCGCTCTTTGAGCTACAAGGACCGGTAAAATCAGTCTCATACTTTAGTGACAAAATAGCTCTTCCGCTTGAAAGCATTACGTTTTATACCAATGGAGAACCTTGCCAGAGACCATTTTGGGAACTGGACCAAAAGAGAGATCCGTTCGGATCTTGGGGAAGTAGCTCTCGTCACCAGAGAAATCAAATATATAGATTCCCCAAAACCCTTATCAATTGAGAGCAAAAACAGCTTCTTCTGTTACACTGTCAATGACTTTGGCTCTATCTTTTTATACAGGATCGACAAGCAAACTCATTCGTTGGTGGATTTTATTCCGCCCGAAAGCAACATCATCTACCTCGGTTATAAGGCCATAGAGGTGGTAGGTGATCGGCTGTATACCATTATTTACACGGGTGCTTGCGGTGCTCCCGGAAATGACTGTAAAATATACTATTACGACACCTCAAAAGAATCGTGGCACTATATTATCACCTGCGGTGAGGAGTGCCAGTTCGTGGATGGCTGGATCAAAGCTCCCCTTTTCACCCTAACCAAAGAGGGTGACTGCACAGCAAATAATGAATATGCGGAGACCATCAAATGGATAAAATTGGAGAGATGAGATTTTGATTTTCTTTCCCATTCGTATATAGAGGTAGAACATATCATCCATCCAATCCAAACAAACATGAAAAAGACAATGAGCGAACAAACGAAAAAGCGAGAACTAAGGATTCACAACCTCATACCTTCTCGTCCGGCCAATAGCTTCATCCGCCGGAGCAAAGAGGACCACCCCTACACCCTTTTGTACGATTCAGCCGCAATCAAGATAGGGATGCTCACGCTATCCCCACTCACGTTGCTCCAAGATCGCATCACCTACATTGAGAGTGAACTGGGTGAAAAGATCCGACTTGATGATATGCCCACTGATGATTCGGCAACGTTCAACCACATTTCCAAAGAGCGAAGAGGAAGGTTTTATCTCCTTGAAGCACACTGTATACAACAATTTTTGAGGGAAATAACGCCAGATAACTTTGGCGACTTGATGGTGGCTATCTCTACATTATACAGCAAGGGGACGGAGCCCGTTGCCACGTACATTGCCCGAAAGCAAGGCCGAGAACCGATTGCCTACCACCTGCCTATGATGGAGCAATACCTCTCTGAGACCTATGGCATGATTCTCTACCAAGAGCAGATCATGCAACTGGCACAAGCCATCGCCAACTTCACGCCCGGAATGTCGGACAGCCTGCGCCGAGCATTGTATACCCAACAGACTGACGAGTGCGCCAAGCTACGGGATCAATTCTTATCCGGAGGACAAGAGAATGGGCACGATAAAAGGACGCTCAAAAAGATCTGGGAAGAGTGGGTAAGAGTTACCCCCTACACGGTGAATAAAAGCCACATAGCCGGTCAAGCCTTGCTCGCTTACCAAATGGGCTACCTCGACGCCCATTACCCCTGGGGCTACTGTGCAACACCCCACAATTGACGGAGGATTACCGGGGCGATATTACTTATTTTGTGGCAGTTCCAAAAGACAACGGACCATGTCGTCGCTGTCGTTGGGGCAGGGAACGAAAGTGAAGGTACGGCCCCCCGCTTTTTCAAAGACCGCTCGCCCATCTATCTCGATCTCCCAGAGGGTCTCTAGACAGTCGCAGACGAATCCGGGGCAGACTACGGCCACTTCCTTGGATCCCTCGCTCGGCAATTTGCTCAACCGCTCTCGTGTGTTGGGTGAAAGCCATCGACTATGTCCAAAGCGTGACTGGTAAGCTATCTCTATCGTGAGCCTGAGGTTGCGCAAGAGTGGATGCTGTGCGAGGAGCTCCACACTTTTTGCGGTCTGGGTGAGGTAGTCACGGGTGGGATCGTGGCGGTAGGCATGCGCTTGTGAGAGCGGGAGTCCGTGCAGTGACACGACGAGGTGGGTACCGGGCTTGACTCTGGTGGCTATTTCGTGGGCCACGGCATCGATGTATGCCGGGGCATCGTAGTAGGGTGGCACTACCTCCAGGGATAGTATGTCGCAAAAGGGTGCATGCTCCGCTCGGACTTGCTCGACAGCACTCTCCCAGCTGCTAATGGCGTAGTGCGGAAAGAGTGGGATGAGTGTGAGGTGGCGTATGCCATCAGCCACAGCTTGGCGGAGGGCCTGCTGTGTGGAGCCTTGGTTGTAGCGCATGCAGGTGTAGACCTTGGTGCCACTGAGGTCCGACATCTTACGGGCAAGTCGCTCGGTGAGGAAGACAAGCGGTGATCCCTCATCGGTGTAGATCCTGCGGTACTTCCGAGCCGAGGAGAGTGCTCGCAGAGGAGCTATGATACCATTGACCAGCAACCAGCGAAGGGATGCCGGTGCGCCTATGATGCGTGGATCGTAGAGGAAGTGTCGGAGGTAGCGACGCACCTCCCCTACCTCTGTGGAGCGCGGCGATCCGGTATTGATGAGCAGTATGGCATGATCCGACTGTCTCATTTGTTGGGTATGATCAGTTTTTGACCGGGCTTGATGCTGTTCCCTTTCAGTCGGTTGGCGCGCTTGATGTCCTTGACGGTCACGCCTCGGTACTTATGGGCAATCCGTGACAGTGTATCTCCTCTGCGTACCTTGTAGTAGCGTATCTCCGGGACTTGGGGTATCACCTCTTCCTCTTTTTGGACGGCCTCGGGGTGTGCCGCCTCATAGGCGAGTATCTCCTCCAACTTGATGGCAAACTCCGGTGCCAGTGCCGTTGGCAAGGTGAGGATTTGGGTCCCGGCATTGCCCGGTATGATGTTCTTTTTGTACTCGGGATTGAGTTCCTGCAGTTGGTCTACCGAGATATTGACCATCTGTGCCACTTCGTCAAAGGTCATTCGGCGAGCGATGTGCACCGTGTCTACGGCTAGGGGCATTGTGATCACCGAGGGGCGTATCTCGTGCTCACGATAGTGCTCCATGGCATAAAAGGCGGCAATATAAAAGGGGACATACGACCTCGTCTCACGGGGCAGGTAGGGGTAGATCTGCCAAAAGTCAGTGGCTCCTCCGGCTTTCCGGATGGCTTTGTTGACATTTCCGGCACCACAGTTGTAGGCGGCGATGGAGAGCATCCAGTCGCCATAGATACTGTACATGTCGGTGAAGTACTTGCACATGGCCTCTGTACTTTTGTGCGGGTCGCGTCTTTCGTCCACGAGAGAGTCGATGCGTAGGCCATAGATCTTACCGGTGCGGAGCATGAATTGCCACAACCCCGTGGCTCCCATACGGGAGACGGCAGTGGGGTTGAGTGCACTCTCTACGATCGCCAGGTATTTTAGCTCCAGTGGCAGTCCGTATCTGTCCAGCTCCTCCTCGATCATGGGGAAATAGTAGGCGGCTCGTGCCAGCATCCTGCTGATGAGGGAGCTCCGTCGATTGACGTACAGTTCGATGGCTTCGCGTACGATGGGGTTGTAGGTCAGCGGGATGGCACTTTGCATGGCGTTGACACGATGCCTGTAGGTGTCGCTGTCTGTATTGCCCGATCGCTGTACGGATATGGTATTGGGCTTGGAGAGGGAGTGGTACTGCTTGTAGCGTTCGTTGAGGAGTGAGTCCAGCTCCATCTCAAAGCTCTCCGGCAACCACCCCAGGTCATCCAGTCGTGTGGAGTCCTCTTGCTGTGCTGTGGCGCAGAGCGGGAGTTGCAGCAGCAGTATGAGGGCGAGGAGAGCTATTGGGCGTAGGATGCGATGGGTCATGCGGGGTGTTGATTCAGAAGGTCAGAGCCAGGTGTAGCCCCACTCCGGTGGCCTGTGGGGCCGCGGTCTTGGGGTCGGGCAGGAGGACGGCGGGCCCGGCTTGCATAGTCAGGTTGGGGGAGATGTCAAAGTTGCTCAGCTCGGCATCCACGTAGGCGTCGATCATGACGAGGATATAGACCCCGGCTGTGACAATGATACTCAGGTCACGGTAGCGTCGGTAAAAGTCACGCCCGCGTCTCAATTGGTTGTGGAAAGAGGTATTGCTGACGTAGGAGGCCGGATCTGCACCGTAGGGGATAAAATCCTGCCAGCGGGTGTTCTCCATAGGTCGGTCGCTCATGATGTCCCTAAAGGCATTGGTGTACTCGGTGAGTGCGGCGTTGTTCCAGCTGATAGCGTAATAGCAAGAGGTGTAGGCCGCTAGGACTATTGGGAGCTTCCAGTACCTTTGGTTGTAGATCTGTCCGCCGCCGGGTATGATACTGCAGAGCAGCGCGATCTTGGAGTCGAGCTTGGCGGGGCTTTTGGGGGTCGGTGCACTCAGGACGGTCGAGTCCGTCGGAGCGGACAGGGTATCGACCGGCTCCGCCGTCAGTGATCGGAGGAGCGTGGTATCGGCATGGTACACCTCGGCCTGCGCCGGGAGAGCCATGAGCAGAGCCAGTATGGCGAGTGCCGAGATGGTTCCCCTCCTTTTGCTCATAGCTTGTCGAGCATGGCTATGATCTCCTCGAGCTGTTGGGGGCTCTCGAATGGGATCAAGATCCGGCCTTTGCCATTTTCATTGACCTTCATGCTCACTTTGGTCTTGAAAAGGTCACTAAAGCGTCTGCTCAGCAGATCGTACTCCGAGTTTGTGCTCCGTTGCTTGGCTGTTTTTTTGCTCTTGGGTTCGTCACTGCCCGATAGGTAGTCTCGGATCATCTGCTCCACCTGGCGTACGGAGAGTGAGTCCTTCACCACCTGCTCGTAAAAGGCCAGTTGTAGTTCCGGGTCATCTACGCCCAGCAGTGCTCGAGCGTGCCCCATGGAGATCTTGGCATCCTTGAGAGCCATCTGTATCTCGGCCGGCAGACGTAGCAGTCGGAGGTAGTTGGCGATCGTGGCTCGTTTTTTGCCCACACGGTCGGATAGTTGCTCCTGCGTGAGGCTGTAGTTGTCCATCAGCTTCTTGAAAGCGAGTGCGATCTCTATAGCGTTGAGGTCCTCTCTCTGGATATTCTCGATGAGGGCCATCTCCATCACCTGCTCATCGGCGGCGGTGCGGATATAGGCCGGCAGTGTCTCCAGCTGTGCCAGCTGTGCGGCACGGTAGCGGCGTTCGCCACTGATGATCCGGTAGTGTCCGGGTTGCTCCTCCAGCTCATACACGGTGATGGGTTGCACGAGCCCTATGTGCCGTATCGAGTCTGCCAGCTCACGGAGCGTCTCTTCGTCAAAGTCGGTACGTGGTTGCTCCTTATTGGGCGTGATATTCGCGAGCGGTATCTCGTTGATCGACGAGGAGCCCTCTGTCTCGACCTCTTTGCCGGAGACATAGTCGGTGCTGATCAGTGCGTCGAGACCGCGTCCCAGGGTGCTTCGCTGTGGTGCTTTGCTCATGGTGGGTACTTAGTTTGTTGTCTTGTTTTTCTCTAGCAGTTCGCGTGCCAACTGTAGGTAGTTTTGGGAGCCACGGCTGTCCAGGTCAAAGTCGAGCACCGACTTTCCAAAACTTGGGGCCTCGCTGAGTCGCACGTTGCGGTGGATCACGCTGGTAAAGACGAGGGACTTGAAGTGCTTTTTCACCTCCTCGTACACTTGGTTGGAGTGTCGGGTCCGGGCATCGTACATGGTCATCAAAAATCCCTCAATATCTATATCCGGATTGAGTCGCTTCTTGACCACCTGCAGAGTGCTTAGCAGCTTGCTGATCCCCTCCAGTGCAAAGTACTCACACTGCACCGGTATGATCACGGAGTCCGCTGCCGCCAGTGCCGCTATCGTTGTCAGTCCGAGCGAGGGCGAGCAGTCGATGAGCAGGTAGTCGTAGTCGTCCTTGATCTTGGCGATCACCTCTCTCATCACGTACTCCCTCCGGGGGATCTTCATGAGCTCCACCTCGGCTCCGGCGAGGTCGGTGTGCGACGGGAGGATCATCAGCCCCTCCACGGATGTGGGCACGATACAGTCGTGTGGATCCTGCTCTCCGAGGATACAGCTGTAGATGGTCCGGTCGGGCGAGGGAGCCACCACGCCCAGACCACTGGTGGCATTGGCCTGAGGGTCGGCATCGATGATGAGGACCTTCTTTTCCAGCGCCACAAGTGAGGCCGCCAGGTTGATCGTCGTTGTCGTCTTGCCGACACCGCCCTTCTGGTTGGATATTGCGATTACTTTTCCCATTACTTTATCGATAGGTACACTTACAAAAGTACGAAAAAAGTATCAGATGCCGATTTTGGTGCTCCGGCTATCCCTTCGGCTCACCGCTCGGCCCTGAGCTCTAGATCGTAATGTGGGATCCGATCAAGAAAACACGACCCCGACAAGGGTCGTAAAAATGGTCGGCCGAGCCGGGGTCGGCAAATCTGTTTTTGGGCAGTGCCGTTTTTTCCCTTCTATCCGTCTAAGCGATCCCTTCTATCCGTGAAAAGTTTCGCTTCTATCCGTGAAAAGTTTCGCTTCTATCCGTGAAACGCAAGGTTCTTTGTAAGCATCTGATTACCAACACTTACCAAGAGGGCTTTTTGAGGGCCCAAAAACGGTCTGTTTTTCCCCCTTTTTGGAGAGCTGGGACCTTGATCAAAGTACGGGATCTGGCTTGAAGCCCCTGGCTATGTCTGCCAAGACCTTGTCGACCTCCTCGGTGCACTCGGTAGGGCATTCGGTCGCCCTCCGAGAGTCTCCTCATGGGAGGGAATGGTGGCCGAAGTCCTATTCGCCAAAAGCAGAGCGAGGAGGGGCCAAAACAGACTTTTGACCCCTCCTCGCTCTAAAATTGGTACGCTCGGTGGCGCAGTGGACTAGATTCGGTCCAGCACGATCTCGATGAGGTTGCTGAGCGAGTCCTTGTAGGTGGTATTCATGTTTTCGCTCTTGCGCCCTGCAATGATGGTACAGATGGTGAGTGCTCGGTGACCTAGGATGGCGGCAATACCGGCTAGGGCGGAGGACTCCATCTCAAAGTTGGTGATGCGTCTACCCTCATGCTCAAAGGCCATGATCTTGGCATTGAGATCCGGATCGGCCAGCCTGCCTCTCAGGCGACGGCCTTGGGGGGCGTAGAAGCCGTTGCAGGCGATGGTGCAACCATGGACGATACCTGTGCCGTCGGTGAACTGCCGAACCACCTCGTCCGGTGCCTTGACCGCATAGGGCCTCAGCCCCTTGATCTTCCAGTCCAGACCTTTGACCAGTGCGTCCTCAAAAGCGTGATCGACCACCTTGTCGGCGTCCTCATAGAAGTGCAAAACGCCATCAAAGCCGATCGCATACTCAGCGGCGACATAGGAGCCGATGGGAGTGTTGTCCTGCAGCCCTCCGCTGGTGCCGATCCGCACCACTGTGAGTGTTCGGTGGGTGTCACGTGCGGTGCGTGTGGCAAAGTCGATATTGGCCAGTGCGTCGAGCTCATTCATGACAATCTCGATATTGTCACCACCGATACCGTGCGACAGGGCTGTGATTCGCTTGCCCTTGTAGGTGCCGGTGATGGTGTGAAACTCTCGGCTGGTGACATTGACCTCCTGTGTGTCGAAGTAGGAGGCGATCTTGTCTACCCGCGAGGGGTCACCGCAGATGACGAGTTTGTCGGCCAGGTCTTCCGGCTTGATGTGTAGGTGAAAGATGGATCCGTCCTCATTGATGATGAGTTCGGAGGATGGGATTACGAATTTACTCATGCTCAGTTTTTTTTTAGTGTTTGTGTCTGGTCTCCTTTCCGTCCTCCTTGTCAAGTTGCTTGTCGTCGCTCTTGGTGGATGTCGGTGTGGCGATCACTTCGCGCATCTGGGTGTCGGCCTCGATATTCTTCATCCTGTAGTAGTCCATGACTCCCAGGTTGCCATTCCTAAATGCTTCGGCCATGGCGAGAGGCACCTCTGCCTCTGCCTCAATGACCTTGGCTCTAGCCTGCTGTGCTAGGGCACGCATCTCCTGCTCTTGAGCGACGGCCATGGCTCTGCGCTCCTCTGCCTTGGCCTGTGCGATGTTTTTGTCGGCTTGGGCTTGATCCATCTGGAGTACGGCACCAATGTTTTTGCCAATGTCGATATCGGCAATGTCTATAGAGAGAATCTCAAAGGCAGTACCGGCATCCAAGCCTTTTCGGAGGACGAGCTTGCTGATGGAGTCGGGGTTTTCGAGGACGATGGTGTGTCGCTCGGAGGATCCGATGCTGGAGACAATCCCCTCTCCCACTCGGGCTAGGATCGTCTCCTCTCCGGCACCACCGACGAGTTGGTTGATATTGGCACGCACGGTCACCCTCGCCTTGGCGATGAGCTGGATCCCATCCTTGGCCACTGCTGTGACGGGAGGGGTGTCGATCACCTTGGGGTTGACGGACATTTGCACAGCGTCAAAGACATCACGTCCGGCCAAATCAATGGCGGCGGCCATGCCAAATGGTAGGTCGATATTGGCCTTGCTGGCACTCACCAGTGCATGCACGACTTGCTCCACGTGCCCTCCGGCCAGGTAGTGCGCCTCGAGCTCATCGCGTGATAGCTTGATCCCGGCCTTGTGTGCCTCTACCATTGCCTTGGCGATCACACTCGGGGGAACATTTCGGATCCGCATCAGGAAGAGCTGCCAGAGCGATATCCGCACGCCCGATGCTATGGCTGAGATCCACAGGAGTATCGGGAAGTATCTGAAAAAAATCGTTAGGACAATGATGGCTAGCAAGACCATCATAGTCAGGAATAAGGCGTATTGATCCATAAGATTTTACTTCTTGTGTGGTTAGTGGTTGTTTACTGTTTTGTCTTGATCCATACGGACGTATATCTTGTTGTTCATGATTCGGGAAATATAGATGGGGACCCCCTCTGCGGTGAATCCATCCTCGGACTCAGCATAGAGAATATGGTCACCGACTCGGATATTGCCTCCGGGAGCCAGCCGACTGCCGGAGATGCCACGCTCTCCCTTGGTGACTGTCGGTGGAATGGTATTGACGACCTCGTCCACGGTCTTCTCTAGCGAAAACTTTCGGGCAAGCAGGATGAGAGCGACTAGGAGGAAGAGTGCAAGCAAGAGGATGCTTATGTTCAAAAAAGGAAAGCTCACGTCCATGGCGTTTTTCTGTAGTGTGGTCAGTGGTTAGTCTCTTAGCTTTCGTAGATTTTTTCGCGGTCCATGCGGACGTAGATCTTGTTGTTGGTAATCCGAGAAATGTAGATCGGGACCCCCTCGATGATGAATCCATCCTCGGACTCGGCATAGAGGATATGGTCACCGATACGGATATTGCCTCCGGGGGCAAGTCGGCTGGAGGAGATACCACGCGCACCTCGAGTGATCGTCGGGGGGATGGTATTGACGACCTCGTCCACGGAGGTGCTTAGCGAGATCTTTCGCAGGACCTTTTTCCGGCTAAGGAGCCAAAAGCCGAGAACGAAAAAGGCCAGACAGGCCACGGCAAAAGCTATGAGTAACGAGAGCTGACCAATAGAGAGGAGGTACCAACTGATGCCGAAGAGGGTGGAGATACCGAGTATTCCGGAGATTCCAAAGCCCGGAAAGAGAAAAAGCTCCCCCAATATGAGTGTCGCTACCACCAGCGCAGCGACCAGCAAGACAAGGATCAGTAGCATGAGTGTCATAGGTTTTGTTCTTGTCTGATAACTTCGTTTCGGAGGGCCTTCAGCTCCCTGTAGTAGAGTTGCTCCTGCTCCTCGAGTGCGAGAATCTCATCCGATCCGGCCCGAGAGCTCCCGCCGCGGTAGCTTTGCCTCAGTTGCGTCAGTCGCTGAAGGAGATCCTGGCGAGAAGACTCTATCCTCAGGTAGCGCTCCAGCGTCTGTCGTGCGGTTGATCGGGTCAGGTCGGAGACTCCATGGATGGGCTTGTCGGCGATAAAAAAGAGGGGCTCCGGGTCATCCACAAGAGTGGGGGATTCGGTCTCGGGTTGCACACTCAGGAGTGAGACGACTGCTCTACCGGCAGGCTGAACGGGGACAGAGTCCAAGAGTGCTGTCGGCACCCCATCGGGTAGTGAGCGGCATACCACGTACCGAGCGAACCCATCCGGTGCCTGCCACTCAGTGATATAAGAGGCAATGCCGGATCCCTCATCTATCCGGTAGGCGTAGTCGTTGGCGAGGGTATTGATTGGCAGTGGCAATTGTTGCGGGACGAGAAGAGTGTGATTTTCGGCATCGTATCGGCTCACATAGATATCCGCTCCACCCAAGGTCCCGGGGCCGTTGTAGCTAAAGTAGAGGGTCCTCCCATCCGACATCAAGAAAGGATAGCTCACCTGACCGGCCGGATCCAGCCCGAGTATCTCTATGGGCTGAATATGCTCCTCATCCCATGTACCATCCGCGAGGAGCGTCACCAGACCAAAGGTACTTCCGCCCTCGGTGTTGGGTAGGACGGTCCACCGCACCTGGGCTCCTCGTGCGACGTACCCTATGCTGTCACCTGTCCCCAGTGCGCCAAAGTCCTTTTGCTGTCGTGCGAGGAGCGTGCGTGTCTCATCTGCAATGATCGAGTCCAGCAGCTGGATACTCTGCTTGGCACCCAGCATTCGCTCAGCGATGCGGAGTCGGGTCATCACGGCTCCATAGGCGACTGTGTCGGTAATCTCTCGCTCACGCAGACCGTCCAGTACCTCATGAGCCTGTGCGACCTCCATGCGACATAGAGCCACACGAGCTGCCAATAGACGGTTGGCAAAGGTCCGCTTTTGTCGCTTGTTGAGCCCACGAAGCACCTCCTCCGCAGGCCGAGTGTCTCCGGACGAAAGCGCACGCAACACCTCCTCCATAGGCGGGGGAGTAGCCTGTGCCGGTACGGCCAGTGCCAAAAGAAGCATTGCGACGAGGAGATGGGATAGTCGGTGGGGTAGTCGGTCAATCATGGGTCTCGGAACTTATTACAACCAAAGATACCTAAAAAACGATACTTTGGTACAGTCCTTTTGTCCCGATCATGAGAAGTCGGTTTGCCGACTGTCGTCGCCCGTTTTTTCGGTCCCCAATCCCCAAAATGTGCGACCGGCCTCTCTAGAGAGCGACGTTGAGGGTAAGGGCTTGGTGCGAATAGAGGCCTTTGGGGATCAGATGCAGACCTAGATCCAAGCGAAGGTCTACTCCATGGTTGCTCCAGATCTGCCAAAAGCCCTGGATTTGGGTATAGGATCGATCCTGCAAGAAGGGGTTTTCTTGGTAGAGTAGTTCGCCATACTTGGCTCTCAGCTTTTGGTGTCCGGTGCCGTAGTAGGTGTAGCCCTCCAGTCCTACTCTGTGGTAGCGTGCCTTGAGTTCTGCGATCAATCCCGCACAGCGGTACGACTCATGTGCCACCCGATCACGCTCATAGCTTCCATACACTCCGGTGGCAAAGGACAGATCCACTCGAGGGGTCGGTGCCCACTTGTACCCGACCAATATCTCCGCCTGCAGATCCTCCACCACTCCGGAGAGCACCTCGGCGCGTTGCTCCGACGCCACATGCTGCATACTCCAAGCCGAGGTGGTAAAAAAGCCATCTCGGGCATACGAGGTGACCAGTCCGGCACGAAAACGCTCACGCACCCCGATATCCTTTTGGTTCATCCAGTTGATCCAGAGATGTGCATAGCGATCCGACGAGCGATCATAGCCGACAAGCAGCCCGGCCATATAGGGGTTGAGGAGGTAGATCTTGGCTGTCTCAAATCTATCTGTTGTACCACGATAGGCCAGTTTTTTGTCAAAGATACCGGTGGTCAGGCTCCACGCCTCTTTTTGCAGTCTGTAGTAGGCGACGGGGGCAAAGAGTGTCCGGGTGTCCGGTGTGCCGTATTGCTTGAAAACACTCGCCCCCAGGTGCAGAGAGTGGTGTCCTCTCCATGTCCACACAAGAGTAGGCACTGCACGGATACCCGCCACAGTATAGCCGGATCCATAGGGGCTTTGGTCGTACTCTCGGTTGTCAAAGAGTGCATATACCTCCAGACTGGTCTTGGGAGACCGCAGGCGGCTCTGAGCCACGACCGGCCTAGCTGTCGCCACAAGCAAGATTGGCAGGAAGATGAGTAGGACTAGGCGTCGAGCAGGGGGAGTGGTCATTGTTGGGAATTGGTCGGGGGTTATGAAAAAGCCCCCGACTAGGCACAGCAGTGCTGTCGGGGGTGTGTAGGGCTATACTGTTGTCCGGGTGCTATTTTGCGCCCGGGGATATATTTTTAGTTGCTGACGCGGAGCGAGCGTCCCACCCTCAGTGTGGTGCGGGTGGAGATCCCATTGAGCTGACAGAGCTTGCGTACCGTCGTACCGTTTTGGCGAGCGATCTTGCCAAGGGTGTCTCCTTTCCGGATCTTGATGACCTTGATATCGCTACCGGCACCGCCTCCGCCACTGCGAGCCACTCTGCTCTTGCCCGCACTGCGAGCAGTCTGTCTGGAAAAGGCATAGGTCTCACTGTGCGGGAGCCCGGTCTCAAAGTCGACAATCTGTGCCGGGTTGATCGGAATACCCATGAACCTCATCTCCAAGTGTAGGTGTGGTCCGGTGGAGCGTCCGGTATTGCCTCCAAGCCCTATCGGGTCACCGGCGCGCACGATGTCACCCTCTCGCACACTGTGCTTGCTGAGGTGTCCATAGACCGTCTCGAGGCCGTTGGCGTGGCGCACGACCACGTAGTTGCCAAAGCCACGACGCTCAAAGTCCACTATGCGCACTCGACCGTCAAAGCAACTGCGTACTGTGTCTCCCACTTGCAGCTTTAGGTCAATGCCTTGGTGCATACGCCTAAATCTACGACGGTAGCCGTACCCGCTATTTACTCGGCGCATACCGTCGAGCGGATAGGCAAAGTCTTTGCAGCTGATCTCGTACTCGCTTGGGATATCGATATCTTTTTTTCCGGCAAAGGGGTTGACGAACTTGGTCCACGAGTCCTCGCCATAGAGTTCCATCGCCGGGAACTCAAGGCTCTCCCGTGAGGAGCCACACCCGACCGACTGATTCATGATCGTGGCATAGTCGAGTATCGTCTTTTTGTCTGCCAGAGAGCCGGCCAATAGGGTGGATAGATCCGGCACCACCACTTCTTTTGCTTCTTTACTTAGGGAGTCACTCTTTGCGACAGCAGCAGTGTGTCCCATCGGCATGGCCTGCTTTCCGTGGTGACTTTGGGCGACGGCCGGTGTCCCTGCCAGTATGCCCCAGCATACCACGAGCAAGCTCGGAATTGGATTGCTTATCATGTGAATAAATCTGCCGGATTCGCCAGTCATGCATCTGCACGCAAAGTCTCTTTTTGCCACAGAGGCATCACTCCCGACACCGGTCCAAAACTCTACATTTATCTATTATCTTATCCTGTACCGCCTCTCATCAAGTCAACTCTCCACGGTGGCTGACAACCGTCCGACTCCCAGTCGCCTAGGATAGTCCGCCTGATGACAGGGCTTGTACTTCGATCCGAAAGATACGTATTTTTTGGTTCACACCCCAAAAACGAGGGTAAAAATAGAGGCAACTTATGTTTTTTAAGGGTTATTTAAGAAAAAGGATCCAATCCCTATGGCTCCATTTCACCAAAAACTCCTCACCACGACACCTATTGGTGCATCGCTTTTTGGATGGACTCGGCTATGGCCTGCATCGTTTTAGGATCCAGACTTTGCTTCTTTCGGAAATCCATGTCACCCTCCGTGGTGATCGGGATCAGGTGGACGTGTGCGTGGTTGACCTCTAGTCCCAGTACAGCGACACCCACTTTTCGGCAACCTGTGGCACCCTTGATCCCTCGCGCCACCTTTTTGGCAAAGGTCATCAGGCCGCCAAGCTCCTCATCGGATAGGTCGAAAAGGTAGTCCTCCTCCCGCTTGGGTACGACAAGGGTATGCCCGGGCTGTACCGGATTGATGTCCAAGAAAGCAAAGAAGTGCTCATCCTCCGCAATCTTGTAGGAGGGAATTTCGCCGGCAATGATTTTGGAAAACAGTGTCATTTTTGTCTCAGAATCCTATGTTGAGTACCTTGAACCTCAGGGTGCCTGCCGGCACCTCTATATCCACCTCATCCCCTACTCCTTTGCCTATGAGTGCTTTGGCTATGGGGGTGGAGACGGCTATCTTGCCCTCGCGCTGGTTGCTCTCGTTGTCGGAGACTATGGTGTAGGTCTTTTCCTTGTTGCGCTTCAGGTCGAGGATGGTCACCTTGCTGAGTATCTGCACTTTGGAGGTGTCCATCTTGGAGGTGTCCAGGATCTTGACACTCGCCAGCTGCATCCGCAGATGAGCGATCTTGTCCTCCAGCGTCGCTTGCTTCTCTTTCGCCGCACTATACTCTGCGTTTTCGGAGAGGTCCCCTTTTTCACGGGCCTCTGCGATCTCGGTGATCACCTGTGGGCGATCAATCTCCTCGAGCTTGCGGATCTCGCTGAGGAGGTTGTTGTAGCCCTCCTCGGTCATGTAGATGTAGTCCATATCTGTTTCGTTTTGTGTTGGTTTATCTTGCTTACACCGGGAGCTTCGCCGGTGACCGAATACCCAGTAAACAATAGCAATTCCAAGCCGTACAGCCTGGAATCGCCTATGGGTGTGTTTACATTCCAAAAGCCCCTCCTCTGTCACAAATGTAGACATTTATCCCGAACTATCCAATTTCCCCCGACACCTCATGGACAACCTCTGCCAAGGGCCAAAGCCGAGTGCCGGTGACCTGTTTTCGGCACTCTCTCCTCGGACAAAAAGCACTTGCCCGGGTGCACGAACTTTTTCCCTTCTATCCGTCTAAGCGATCGCTTCTATCCGTGAAAACTTTCGCTTCTATCCGTGAAAACTTTTGCTTCTATCCGTGAAACTCGAGGTCTCGTGTAAGTATCTCAATATCAATGCGTCCAAAAGGGGTGTTTTTGAACCCCAAAAAGGTCTGTTTTCCCGCCATTTCAGGGGCTTTTTGGATGAAGAAAGGATTCGGATTCTGCTGATCTGTTTTGCCCTCCTCGACCGGATCGGCCGATTTCCTACACAAAAAAAAACGGAGGATGTGTGCATTCACACATCCTCCGGAGTGACAAGACCCTATCGGGGGTCTTTTTTCTCACTAAGACCTTGGTGCGCCCTTAGAAGCGATAGCCGACGGTCACAAAGAAGTTGGTGTTGTTGGTCTTTGAAGCGAAGGAGGAGCGGAACCAGTCCTCTGCTTTTTTGAAAGCTTCGGAGGAGGTCATATTGACTCCCTTGCTGAGGTCCTGCAAGCCGAGCTGATAGCCCACACCGACCATGAAGCGGTTGAACTCTACTCCGGCACCCACTTGCATACCCCAGTCGAAGCGGTTGTAGACTTTGTCCTTGAAGAGGTCTATATCGCTGATAGACTTTTCTTTGTCGGGCTTTGCCAGTTTGGTTTTGCCATTGATCCCGAATGCCACATAGGGTCCGGCGTTGACAAAAACATTGGTGTGATCGGCCAGTCCAAAGCGTGCATTGAGGAGCACAGGGACATCAATGTAGTTGAGTTGACGGATCAAGTCAACCGGCTTTTTATTCACATCTAGGGAAGCCAGCTTGGCTCCCTTCATGGAGAAGTAAACACCGGGCTGTACGGAGAGCTGTGTGACTCCGAGATTGAGGAAGGTCCAGTCGACAGCGACACCACCTCTGAAGCCATTGAGCAACTCCGCCTTGGCTGTCTTTTTGTCAATATTGGCCAGGTTGGCTCCCTGGTATCCGGCATTGACGATGAATGACAAATCTTGTGCCATGGCACTCATGGAGAGTGCAAGTACCGCTGTGGCGGCCATAATTATCTTCTTCATAGTTTGTTTCTTCTTTTTGAAGTTACGGGAGACTTGATGCTGTACCTCAGCATCGCTCCATTGGTAAAGGTACACAAAAAAACGGAGTGGAGCGACCCGCTTGCCCGCCAAGGGTGGTGGACAGGGGTACGAGGGGGGCGTTTTTTCATCAAAAAGCCCCATAGGTCGATCACGCTTCTGTCTGGGTGCCGGCCAACTTGCGGGCTTCGTCACGGAAGCAGTCTCCACGGTGCTCGTAGTTGTGAAATAGGTCGAACGACGCACAGGCCGGTGACAGGAGGAAGGTATCTCCCGGCTTGGTGTCCAGGAGACGAAGTCGCTCAAAGGCCTCGGGCATGCTCCGGACATCATAGGCCGGTATGGGGAGTGCGTCGAAGGTGGCGTGGAGCTTTTGGGAGTCGGTGGTGAGGTAGATGAGTGCCTTGCACTTTTGGCGGACGAGTGGCAGGATATCGTTGTAGTCGTTTCCCTTGTCGGTACCCCCCAGGATGAGGATGGTACTTGCAGGTGCCATGGCGCCCAGCGCGTAGTGGGTGGCGTCGATATTGGTGGCCTTGGAGTCATTGATCATGGTGACTCCGTGCCACGTACCCACATGCTCCATGCGATGAGGTATGCCGGCAAAGTGGTTGAGGGCTTTTTGGACCGTACCATCTCTGAGGGCTGTTTGGACCCCCAGAGCGGAGAGGATCAGGCAGGCGGCCATGACATTGGCTGCATTGTGCTCGCCCTTGAGCCGCATGTCGGCAAAGTCGAGCTCGGCTGTGGTGTCGCGGTCCGTGTGTATGCGGATGATCCCGTCTCGGTAGTAGGCTGTGGCACGGTCGTCCTTTAGCGAGAAGGTGTACTCTCGGGAGCAAAGTGCCGGTGATCGGTCGATGAGTTGGCGAGTGATGGGGTCATCGAGGTTGATGATGTGCAGGTCATCGGGTGTCTGGGCCCTAAAGATGCGCCACTTGGCATCGGCATACTTGTCGAGACTGTGGTCGTAGCGATCGAGGTGATCCGGTGTGACATTGAGCAGAGCCGCCACTCGGAGATCGGTGTCGTACATGTGGTCGAGCTGAAAGGAACTCAGCTCGATGACGTAGTAGTCGTGGGGGTCGGAGGCGACACAGTGGGCCAGCGAGGTGCCGATATTGCCACAGGCGATGGCATCCAGCCCACAGGCGCGGAGGAGGTAGGCGGTGAGGGTGGTGGTAGTGGTCTTGCCATTGCTACCGGTGATGCCAATGAGGGTGGAGGTGCCGGCGAAGCGTGCGGCGTACTCGGGCTCGGATAGGATCGGGACACCGGCCTCACGACACCGCAGGACGACCGGAGCTGTGTCGGGGATGCCGGGACTCTTGATGACTGCCGTGGCTTGCTCAAGGTCGGGGAGTAGATGCCCACCCTCCTCGTAGGGGATATGGCTTTGCGCCAGTAGCTCTCGTGTCTTGGTCGAGAGCATACCGCTGTCCGAGAGTAGTACGCGCGACCCCTGCTTTTGGGCCAAAAGCGCACTCCACAGGCCACTCTCTCCCCCGCCAAGTACTATAATGTAATCCATACGATCTACCTAAACTTTAGTGTAACAATAGTCAGCACAGCCAGCAGTATCCCTATCAGCCAAAAGCGGACAGTGATCTTGGACTCGGGGACGGCACGCACAGGGGCTTGTATCAGCGCATCGATGGTGCCGTTGCCGGGTTTTTGGAAGTGGTGATGCAGGGGGGTCATCTTGAAGACACGACGCCCTTTGCCGGTACGTCGCTTGGTGTACTTGAAGTAAGTGGTCTGAAGAATCACCGAGAGTGTCTCGACCAAAAACACGCCACAAAGGATGGGCAAAAGAAGCTCCTTGCGGATAATGATGGAAAAGACGGCTATGATCCCTCCCAGCATAAGGCTACCCGTGTCGCCCATGAAGACCTGTGCCGGATAGGCGTTGTACCACAAAAAACCTACCGTCGCACCAATGAAGGCGGCGGCAAAGATAACCAGCTCCTCTGCTCCCGGGATGAACATGATATTGAGGTAGGAGGCAAACTGAATGTGCGAGCTCATGTAGGCAAAGACCCCCAGCACCACTCCAATGATGGCAGAAGAGCCGGTAGCCAAGCCGTCGAGTCCATCGGTGAGGTTGGCACCATTGGAGACAGCCATGACGATGAAGACGAAGATCAGCGTGACAAAAATCATCGTGAATAGCTCGCTGTTTCGACCGATGCCGATCATTTGCGCCACCTCTGCGTAGTCGAGGTTATTGTTTTTGACAAATGGGATCGTGGTCTTGAGGGAGCGCACCTCCGTGGTCGTAAACTCCACCACCTGCTCGCCATGCTCCGTGAGGACCTCAGCGTTGTCCTTGATCACTATCGCAGGACTGGTGAGCATCACCATAGCGACCAGCACACCCAGTCCAAGCTGCGCAATGAGCTTGTAGCGCCCGTGGATCCCCTCCTTGTTTTTCCTGAAAACCTTGACGTAGTCATCCACAAAGCCGAGTGTTCCGAGCCAAATCGTGGTGACGATCATCAGGAGAATGTAGATGTTATTGAGCCGGCAAAACAGCAGGACCGGCACAAGCAGTGAGAGGAGGATAATGATCCCGCCCATGCTGGGTGTCCCCACCTTGGCGAGCTGTCCCTCGATATCCAGCGGACGAATAGAGTCGCTCATCTGCTTGCGTCTGAGGAGATCGATGATCTTGTCACCTATGAGAGTGGCCACGACAAGGCTGAGGACCAGGGCAAGCGCAGCCCGGGTGGAGGTGTAGGTAAAAGCTCCGGCACCGGGTATATTTAGTCGCTGCAAGTACTCAAAAAGATAGTAAAGCATCAGTCCTTCTTCTTCTCGGTTTCAAAAACAGCCTGGACCTCCTCTACGTCACTGAAGTGATGGCGGACGCCCTTGACCTCCTGGTAGGGCTCGTGACCTTTGCCGGCGATGAGGATGATATCCTGTGGCATCGCCATGGTGCAGGCTGTGCGGATAGCCTCTCGGCGTGCGGTGATGCAGAGCGTGCGCCGGGTTTCGTCCTCGCTCAGACCGGAATACAGGTCGGCGATGATGGCTTCGGGCTCCTCGCTCCGAGGATTGTCGGATGTAAGGATGAGCAGATCGGAGTAGCGGACAGCCGTTGCGGCCATGATTGGTCGCTTGCCGTGGTCTCTATCCCCACCGGCTCCCACCACAGTGATGATCCGTCCGCCATGTTGTTTTTGGAGATCGGTGAGGGTCTGGAGGACATTTTGGAGGGCGTCGGGCGTATGGGCAAAGTCGACAATAGCGACATAGCCCTTGGGCGAAGACATTGTCTGGAATCGCCCATCCACCGGACGGAGGCCACTCAGCACACGGAGTACCTCTCCGTGCTCCTGACCGAGCAGCATGGCGGCTCCGTAGACTGCGAGGATATTGTAGGCGTTGAACGCTCCCACGAGTCTTGTGGTCAGCTCTGTCCCGTTGATGAATAGATCCGTACCGTCCAAGTGTTGCTCGACGATGGTCCCCTTGAAGTCCGCATCCCGCTTCAGCGCATACGTATGCACCTCGGCTTGGGTGTTTTGGACCATCACAGCACCGTTGGTCTCATCGATATTGGTGAGGGCAAAGGCCTCCTTGGGCAGACCGTCAAAAAACGATTGTTTGGCGTGCAGATAGTTTGCAAACGTCTTGTGAAAATCGAGGTGATCCCTGGTCAGGTTGGTAAATATCCCACCACGGAAGGTCGTCCCACCGATCCGGTGCTGTACGACCGAGTGAGAGGAGACCTCCATAAAAGCGTACTCGCACCCCGCCTCCACCATATGCGCCAAGTAGGCTTGGAGGGTCAGAGCATCCGGTGTGGTGAGCTTGCTGGGAATCTCCTGTCCATCCACTATCACACAGACGGTGCTGATGAGTCCACTCTTGTGTCCGAGGCTCGTGAAGAGTCGGTAGAGTAGTGTGGCGATGGTTGTCTTGCCATTGGTCCCGGTGACCCCCACCAGTGTGAGCTTATCGGATGGGTGGTCATAAAAGTTGGCGGCAAGCGGTCCCACCACCACATCGGTGTGCTCCACTCGCACATAGGTGACCCCCACCTTGCGGCTCTCGGGCACCGTCTCGCAGAGGATGGCCGTCGCTCCGTTGGCCTCCGCCTGCGCTATAAAGTCGTGGCCATCGGTCACGGTCCCGCGGATAGCCACAAAGAGCTCGCCCGGGCGTACCGTACGCGAGTCATTGGTTATCCGTGCGATCTCCACTTGGTCATCCCCCTCTATCACCTCATGGGGGATGCCTTTCATCAGTTTATTTAGGATCATAGTTGGTTATCTCAATATTAGCGTCACTCTGTTTCCTTCGCTTATCTTTCGGTCGGGGGGGATGGACTGGCTGTGTACACATCCTCCTTTTCCGACCAGGTTTACCTTCAACCCCTGCATCTCGGCCAAAAACACGGCATCCGAGGCGGCCATCCCCACCAAGTAGGGCATACGGTTCACGACCGGGTCTTTCATCCGCATGATGGCTATGGTGTCATTGGGGGAGTAGCAGGCCCAGTCACCGTTGCCCACCACTTCGGGCAGAGTGGTCTTGGTCAAGTGTACCCCCTGTCTCACGCTACGCGCCACTCCACCGGCCACATGTTGGTCAAATACCGCAGTACTGTCCGGTGTGTAGTCACTGAGGTGGAGGGTGTTGGTGGTAGCCACAGTCTGTTCGGCCACTTCTCGGAGGACCTTTCCGGGGATGCTCCCGGAGGGGTACACCCCCCTTGGTCGACTGACGACCACGATACAGCTGTACAGAGGGTCGTCGGCCGGGAAGTAGCCACAAAAGGTCACATTGTGCCCATACCCGGCATCATAGCCACCCGCACCGGAGATTTTGGCCGTACCGGTTTTGCCGGCTATTTGCACAAAAGGCGAGTTCATCGCCTTGCCCGTACCATTGGTCACGACACCGCGCAACATCTCCCGCAGCTCCTTGATGGCTCGGTCGCAGGCGATCTGCTTGTTTTTCACCTTGGGGCCGTTTTCGTACGCCACCTCATCGTCGTTGTGGACGGAGGTCACCAGGTAGGGCTCCATCATCCTGCCACCGTTGGCCACAGCGTTATAAAAGCGGAGTGTGTATATCGGTGGCATCTGCACTTGGTAGCCAAATGATATCCACGTCATGGCTCCGGGTCGCCACCCTTCGGGGTTGGTGTTGATGTGGGGTTTGGTCGTGCCCGGAATCTCCAGATCGATCTGATCGAAGATATTCATCTTGTCCAGTGCGTCAAAAAAAGCACGATTGTTTTTGGGGCTCTCGTTTCCAAACGTATTGCGGACGGCCATGGCGGCTCCGATATTGGACGAAAACTCTATGGCCTGCGCATAGCTGATCCGCCCGTAGCCACCCTTGTGGGCATTGTGGTCCTTGATCACGAGCCCACGGCCCACACGATAGAGTCCGTTGCCCACATCGACCGTATCTCCCGGGTGGATCCGTCCTTGGTCGAGCGAGGCCAGCATCGTGATGCCCTTGAAGGTAGACCCCGGCTCCAGCTGGTCGGCCAGTGCATGGTTCGTTCGCTCGACATAGCTACCCTCTCCCACTCGGTCCAGATTGGCCATGGCACGGATGGCACCCGTCTTCACCTCCATCACCACCGCACAGCCCCAGTCGGCATCCACCTCGGTGAGAGCCTTGCGCAGAGCTCGCTCTGTGATATCCTGTATGTCGACATTGAGGGTCGTATAGACGTCCATCCCGTTTTTGGGCAGGCGGATCGGATCCGGCACCCACCGCTTGGGGACAAAGATAAAGCGATCCAAGCCCGGCTCTCCGCACAAAACCTTGTCAAAAGCCAGCTCCAGCCCACTGCTCCCATGCGTAATCCCGAGACTGTCCGCATCCCGCTTGAGCGAACCGATGGTCCGCTGTGCCAGGTTGCCATAGGGCATCACCCGACGGATATACCGAGTGGTCGTAAACCCGGTCTTATTTTTATTCCCCACAGAGAGGTAGGGCATCTGCTGCATTGCCAGCAACTCCATGTGCGACACCTCCTTGTCCACCACTCGCCACGAGCGACTCTTGCGCTCATAGCCACGCATCAGGTGCGCCCGATACGCGGCGGCACTCTTATCCTTGAAGTAGCCACTCAGCCGATACGCCAGAGAGTCCACGTTGTGGGCAAAAAGATCCGCATCAAACCCCGCCGCCCGAAAGTCGATCCTGGTCTCGTACCTCGGCACACTGATCGCCAATAGGGTGTTTTCGTCCGAGTAGATATTGCCACGTCGGGGCAATGAGGGCTGGTTCCCCTTGTGCATATGGGCATTGAGCCCCTTCCACGCCGCCGCATCCACGGTGGCGGTCCAGGTCGTCTTTAGGAAAACAGCCACCGACAGCACCGACAGCACCAAGCCGATCAAGAAGTACCTCATGTACGAGGTCCGGACCCGCTCCTCTCGCTCCTCGACTCCTGCCTGCAGGCGGTTGTTGGTCTCGCTACCACTCATTTACTTGATCAGTATAGGGGGAGACTTGGGGATACTCAGGTCCAGGTTGTCGGCACGGACCCGCTCCTCAATAGAGGAGAGTCGACGTGCACCCATCAGCTCGGACTCCACCGTCACCTGCTCCATACGCCGCTCCGTAATCTCACGATTGAGGCGCGCAATCTCCTTCTTACCCCTCAGCAAGGTATAGGTATTGAGCCCCTGGATGATGAAGAGCATCGCCACCGCCACGATCCAGATCGCATTGCGTAGCGTCAGCTGTCCCTCAAGGAAAGTCCCTTGAGTGATGTTCCAAAAACGCCTCTGCCAGGAGCGCTTGTTTTTGGTGCCACCCTTTTGGGGTACGCTATGTGGAGATGTATTCGCCATCAAGCTCGGGTCATCGATTTTCCGGAAAAGGAGGTGGGAGAATGTGCCCCAAAGCACCGCACTCGCACCTGTGCCCAAAGGACGCACCCACCTAGGGACACCGTCTCTTTGGTGCTACAAACTTACCCAATTCCCTCATTATTCTATCCGAAACGGAGAAAAAGGGAAGCAGGTACTATGAGAAAGATAAAATCACTGTGTGATTTGAATAAATCACTTAGTGATCTGAACAAATCACTTAGTGATCTGAATAAATCACACAGTGATTTTGAGTTTTTCGGCCGAAAGAAATAGTTTGTGCACGCATCGGGCTAACTTTCTCCGGGCGAGGCGTAGACTTTTCCGAGCGCAAAAGCTCCAAGAGCACCCCTCGGGCGCACCTGGAGCAACAGTACGAGGACATTGCTTCGTGCCACGTACTACAGATATTTTGCCTACTTTTGCCTAGGTATTGCCCACCGCAGTCTTCCCCCAAGCGGGGTGACACGGGATCGGTTGCTCGGAGCAGAAACCTACACACGGCCTCACACCGCACCTCCGACGACCACACAGTACGGATCCAACAACCCTTTGCGCCCCCCAAAAAAGTAATGGCCCAAGTCTTCTCCACCCTCCTGCACCACTGCAAACAACTACTCCGAGGTGTCGGTCAGGTCTTTTTTCTCCAAAACGCCCTCTCCGGTCTACTGCTACTCATCGGCATCGGCATCAACTCACTGCCCATGCTCCTCAGTGCCATCCTCGGAGCCATCACCTCCACCTACACAGCCATGCTGCTGAGGTACGACCGCACGGAGATCGAGCGGGGACTGTATGGGTTCAACGGCACACTGGTCGGCATCGCCGTCCTATTATTCTACGGTCTATCGCTCTTTTCGCTCGCCACGGTGGCTATCGGAGCCATGGTCACCACACCGCTGGCCCATCTGCTCAACCATAGGTGCCGTATCCCCGCCTACACCTTTCCTTTCGTCGCCACGGTCTGGGCAATCCTCCTACTCACCCGAGCAGGGATCCTGCCCCCACTACCCCTCACCGGCCAAGAGACGGCTCTACCCGCCGAAAGGCTGGACCTCCTGAGCAGCCTCGACTACGACCTGGGGCAGGTGATGTTTCAGGCCGACTCGCTCCTGACCGGCCTCCTATTCATGCTGGCCATCGTGATCGCCTCACGCGACCTCGCGCTCTATACCATTGCCGGCGTGGCAAGCTCGCTGGTGGTCACGCTATTCGACCTATTCCCGACAGCGGAGATCAATGCCGGACTGTATGGGTACAACGCCGTGCTGGTCGCCATGGCGGTAGGCGACAAGTCCGCACGAGGCCTCCTCAGGATCGTTGTGGGAGTCCTCCTGACCATCGCACTCCAGTTTGCAGGCATACGGCTGGGGGTCACCACCCTCACCGCCCCCTTTGTCTTTGCCACCTGGCTGGTCCTCATCGCCTCGCACCTGGTGGCCACCAAAAAGCAAGCCTGACCCTCGGGGGCAGGTGTCCGGTCACTCCGTTTTGTTTCTAGTAAGAGAGAGAGTAGTGGTATGTTGGTTTTGATTGACTTTTTGTACGTCATGCTCGGAGGTGCCCTCGGAGCGGCACTTCGGTATGCGGTGACACTGCTCACCGAATGGGCAAGCCCACTCCCCGGATACAGCTGGGTAGCCACACTTGTGGTAAACATCCTCGGCTCCTTTGCAATCGGCTACCTATCGGCCTGCGGCCTGTCACACCACTCCACGGGGCTTGTCGGTCGGCCATTCTTCGTGGTCGGACTGTGCGGGGGCTTCACCACCTTCTCCACCTTTGCGCTGGATCTATACGGACACTACAGCCGAGGGGCGATGGGCATGATGGTACTGTACCTGGTCGCATCGGTTGCCCTGTCGATCCTGGCACTGCTCGCCGGACTGTGGGCCGGCTCCCGCAGCTAACCCCCCACCCCCATCCCCGCAACCAAGTAAGGACAACGATAACAAGGTACTTTGTGGCAACAAAGAAGAGTGGAGTGAGGTCTATGTCCTGCTAAAATTACTGGGCGATGGCAAGCTGTACGCCGGGGATCTGGAGCTGAAACGGGTAGATCGAATCTGCTACATTATTCGACAAAAGACTGCTGACTGCTTTCGTGGTGGGGATGGTACCCAAAAAGGTCTGGCTGGGTCACTTTGATGCAAACGGTGGCTACCTTATCGTCAAAGAGGATGGCGAAATACTGGCCTATCACATCATGGAGTTGAGGACTTTTGAAAATCTACTTTTCAACCACTCCTATGTAGAACGACCAAGCACCCGTCGTCATGGATACGGGTTCATCAACCGTGACGGGGATACGGGGCATCTGAGGTTCAAACTCAACCTACAAATACGTATTGGCTGGCGCTAAAGCTGATCTCTATGGTGATGAAATCACCGTAAGGTGAGGGGGAGAAAGGAAAACAGAGTGAAAAAGCCGGACAGTGTGGCGGAGAAGGAACTCGGCTATCCGGCACAGAAAAAAAAGAAAATGGGTGCGACCAATTGGCTTGGTCACACCCATTTTCTTACATATCTCGAGGCTTACTCAATCATCTGCCTACTCAGATATAAAATACCGTGTCAGCGATCACTCACGTGTCTCTGTGGCGGAGTAGAATATCTTGAGGGCATCTGCCTCTCTCAGCTTTTGCTTTACTTCCGTAACGACACCCATCTTGGTATCCTTGTCGATCTTTAGGATCGTGGTCATGTAAGAGGCATCAACCTCCGACATGGACGACTTTTCCTGAGCGATAAAGTCAAAGATATCGTTGGGTGTGGCAAACTTGTCGTTGAGCTGTATGACGGCTTCGGTTCCGTACTGATCTCGGTACTGCTCCAATGGCTGTCCCATGTAGATGTAGGTACCGAGCGACTTCTTCTCAAACTTCACGAGTTCGGTAGCTTTAGGAAGGTCAAGGCTGACCATCATGGTCACTTCACGGATGGAAGTCACCATCATGATGAAGAACAAGAACGCAAATATCAAGTCCGGCAAGGACATGGTATTCAGCTCCGGCACTTCACGCGTATCACCTTTATTAAATTTTCCCATAATCTTTTCTCAAACTCTAGTGAATTACTTTCCTCCGTACTCCTTTGGGTTAGCCTCGGAGATATTCTGCGGATAGAGGTCGATCAGGACCTTTTGTTGCGCAGGCTCTAGCTCCTCAAACGACTTGCCCCATACAGAGCGGGCCTTTTCATCTCTCAGCTCAGAATATGCTTTGGTAAGGGTGTTTTGTACCCCGAGGTAGTCCTCGTAGCGCGTATCCACGTTGTTGGTCAGTGAAATAACGTGCTTTTTGGTCACCTTTTGGTCACCGATCATCGGGAAGTTTTCTACCGTACGCTCGGGTAGATCCTCACGATCATTTTCGTTGAGTACAAACTCCTTTACTTTGTCCTTGAGTGCGTCCTTGGTCACAAGTTCGCCATTGGCAAGGATCTCGCCTTGGTTGTTGACCAAGACACGGAGCATATTACGCCTATTGACGTCGATGGATATATCCTTTTGATCGGGCGGTACAGCAGGGGGTAGCTGTCGGGCAATACCCTTGTCTGTTCCCATCGAGGTCGTTAGCAGGAAGAACAGAAGCATGATAAAAGAGATATCGGCAGTAGACGACCCATTGATGCTGGGTACTTTCTTCTTTTTACGAGCCATAGTTGTATCTTTTTATAATGTTTCCGGTATCTTACTTCCTTCCGGCAAATACGCCGCGGACTCCACTCCAGATGAGGGCAAGGATGGTCAATGCCAACATCACGTATATGGAGTTAACCCACATATCTGAAAACTTGAGGTAAAAGTCTGTGTTGTAAACTTGGTTGTCTGTGCCGAGGTGAAGCGGCTCAGTGCTACCCAGTGCGTAAGAAACGCCTAGCAATACGACCAACCCAAGGATGGCCAGCAAGCCTCCGAGTGCGTTTTTGGCATTGGTTCGGAAGCTATTGACGAAGCCTACAACCGCAAAGCCGAGAAGCACCACCACTGATAGGCAGAAGACGCCGTAGCAGAAGAACAGCAACGCATCTGCAAACTTGGGCTCTGGCTTGGCTACTGTAGGATCAACATAGCCCCCGGCAAAGAAGGCTACAATGACCGCCAATGCGAGTATTGCTATGACAAGTAGCACTGTACTGGAGATTTTCCGTGCTTTAGTGACTGCCATAATCTTGTTTCTTACTTATTATTTGAGGTTTTTGAACTTGACGTTGTAGTCTACTACGAAGTCAATGAGAGTGATAGAAGCGTCCTCCATGTTGTTGAGGATGGCCTCATATTTTGCCAGGATGTAGTTGTAGAAGACCTGGAGGATCATCGCTACGATCAGACCGAAGATGGTGGTGATCAGGGCGACTTTCATACCTCCTGCGACTACTGTAGGGCTGATATCACCGGCTTGCTCAATCGTATCAAAGGCCAACACCATACCGATCACCGTACCAAGGAACCCTAGAGAAGGGGCAGTGGCGATGAAGAGGGTGATCCAGGAGAGGTTCTTCTCCAAAAGGCCGGCTTGCACACCACCGTAAGCGGTAATAGAGCGCTCTACCACGTCGAGGCTCTGATCCAGACGAAGAAGGGCCTGATAGGTGATGGAGGCAACGGGGCCACGAGTATCACGTGCGATATCCAGAGCACCTGCCACGTCGTTGGCATTGAGGCGAGCTTGGATCTCGTTGAGGAACTTTTCGTTGTTGGTTTCAGCGAGGTTCAGGTATATGATTCTCTCCAGACAGAAAGCCAAGCCGAGGATCATCACGAATGCGATAGAGGCCATAAACTCAGGACCTCCCTCGATAAACTTGGTCTTCAGAGCTTGGTGAAAACCACCATTGTCCTCTACTACGGGAACCTGCTCATCGGCAGTTGCCTCTTGGGCTGGAGCGGTTGCTTCTTGAGCTTCGGTCGTGGCCTCAGGAGCAGAGTCTTGTGCAACTACGACGTTGGCGACACCTAACGTCAGAAGGCCGGCTAAGGCGATGCTTGCCAAAAATCTTTTCATTGTAAGTTCTTCTTTTTTAAAGATTAGTGATTAAAAATTTTACTGTGTTTTTTCCTCAGCTTACCACCCCTCAGTTGCCCTCTGTATCCGGACAACCGCATCCAAGGGTAGCCGCCTTTTTCTTTTTCTTGCGGAGAGGGAGGGATTCGAACCCTCGAAACACTTTTGGTGTTTACACGCTTTCCAGGCGTGCCTCTTCAGCCACTCGAGCACCTCTCCATTGTATCTGATATAGGTATCCAACATGCCACTGCATGCGTTTTTTTTGCCTCCCAAATGCTTGCCTTTTCGGCCCTCAAATGCACCTATGGCAAGTATTCACCCCACAAATTTAGTTTATTTCTAGTTAACAAGCTACTTTTGGCCTGACTTTTTTCGTTTTCCACACCTCCACTCGGTCAACTCAGTACTCCAAACCAAACATTTCCAGAGAGTTTGCGAAAATCTGCCTTGCCACTTTTTCTTTTGAGATTCGGTAGACTTTCGCCAGTTCGTCAATGACAAGGGGCAGATTGGCCGGTTCGTTTCGCTTCCCTCTATGGGGCACGGGGCTCAAGTAGGGGGCATCCGTCTCGACCACGATGCGCTCCAAGGGGAGAAGGTCGGGCAAAAAGTCCCGCAAGGTGCTGTTTTTGAAAGTAAGGACACCATTGACACCAACCATAAAATGAGGCAAGGCTAGGATGGAGCACAACTCATCCGGGCTGTCGGTAAAGGAGTGAAACACACCCCGAATGTCATCGGCTCCTATCCGCTCGATCGCAGCGACCGCATCCATCGTGGCACTACGGCTGTGGACACTCACCGGCAGGCGATAGTCGCGTGCCCAAGTGAGCTGAGTGCAAAAAGCAGTGTTCATGGCCTCTTTTTCGTCCACACTCCAGTAGTAATCAAGTCCTATCTCACCGATAGCCACATACCTAGAGGGGCACTCCGTCAGCTTGTCGTGGAGGAGCCGGAGCTCTTGTCGCCAGTCACTGCCCATCTCCGTGGGATGCAACCCAATCATCGGACGAAAAAAGTCCGGTGCCAAGGAGCAGGCGTGCTCGAGATCAGGAAGTGAGGCGAGGTTGAGATTGGGGAGCAGTGCTGCCACCACACCGGCTTTTCGGGCACGGTCCACCACTTGTAGGAGGTCCGCCTCAAAGTCTGCACCGTAGAGGTGGGTATGGGTGTCTATGATCTTCATGGTCTGTAGAGAGTAATACGATTGGGGCCAAAGGTCCGGACTGAGATTGGACGGGCCGTCTCCGGCAATCGGGGTGCCGATACACCGTCATGTAGTAGGGTTGGAGCCGTCTCGACTCGGGCTTCGTCCCACAAGCCAAGGTCGATGAACGACTGCAGTACTTGGGGGCCGCCCTCTACCATGAGCGATGGGATGTTCTCTCGGGTCAAAAGGGAGGCGAGCGCCTCTGCGGAGAGGCTGCCAAGAGCTACCCAGCCGGTCGGAGCAGAGATCTGCGACGAGAGCAGGATCCGCAGTGGTGAATAGTGACTTGGGGGCCAGAGCCGATTGGTGAGGCTGGGACGATCGAGACAAAAGGTATGCCCGCCCACCAAGATTGCCTCATACTGCGATCGCAGACGATGCACCAGGAGCTGAGTGTACGGAGTGGAGAGCCGAGCCGGTGGCGTCGTGTCATCCGAGCGAAAACGGTCTACAAAGCCGTCCGCACTCTCTGCCCACTTTAGCAACACATAGGGCCTGTGGAGCTTTTGGTTGGTCAAAAAGACCTTGGCCAGCTCGCGGCATTGGCTCTCGAGGCACCCGACCTCCACCGACACACCGGCCTCCCTAAGGATGGCTACCCCTTTGCCGGCGACCAAGGGGTTCGGATCCATCGTACCCACCACCACATGCCCTACTCGCTCCGATACCAGCCTTCTGGCACAGGAGGGGGTGAGCCCCTCATGCGCACACGGCTCGAGGGTCACGTAGAGTGTGCTCTCGGGGATGAGCGGACGATCAGCGGAGGAGACACTATTCAGGCAGTGCACCTCGGCATGTGGTCCCCCCATGCATCTATGGTAGCCCTCACCGATCACCCGATCAGCACAGACTAGGACCGCTCCTACCCTGGGATTGAGTCGCACCTCTCGGCTCTCGGCCCGATAGCCAAGGTCGATGGCACGCCACATATAGTACTCATGTGATGGCATTGTTTTTTAGCTTAACTTTGTCTCTCCTCAGTCAACACACACAGCATGGAAAACATCCAAGCCCTACACCATACCCTCTCCGACCGTCTGAAGTCCTACTATACACCCACAGAAGCCGACTCCCTCGCCCGCTATATGCTCGAAGAGGTGACCGGCAAGCAGTACCCGCTGCTGATACTTGAGGGCTACAAAGTTAGCGATTTCGAGCGAGACCGTCTGGAGGAGATGACGATCCGGTTGCTGGAGCACGAACCTTGGCAACAGATTATCGGGTACACCGACTTTTGCGACCTCAGGATCCACGTCACGCCCGATGTCCTGATCCCCCGTCCCGAGACCGAAGAGCTTTGCCTACGGATTCGGGAGCGTTGCACACTTCCTCCCGGGGCACACATTTTGGACGCCGGCACCGGATCCGGTGCCATAGCCATAGCCCTGGCGCACTTCTTTCCCACAGCAGAGGTGACCGCACTTGACCTCAGTGTCGCCGCACTGCAAGTCGCCTCCGACAACGCCCACCGGCTCGGTCTCACCAATATCACCTTCCGGCAAGCCGATCTGCGCAGCCACACACCCGACACCCCACTTGACCTCATTGTCAGCAATCCCCCCTACGTCCTCGAGTCCGAGCAGTCACAGATGGCACCACACGTCTTGGAACGAGAGCCACACGCTGCACTCTTTGTCCCCGACGACGACCCTCAGCTCTACTACAGACTATTGCTCCAGCGAGTTGTCCCTGCGCTACGCCCCGGAGGGATCATTGCTCTGGAGCTCAACCACCACACGGCCCTCGAGACAAGCCGGCTCTACCAAAGCGCCGGCCTAGACACCGAGCTACTCCAAGACTTTCGAGGGCTCAGTCGCTTCCTTTTTGCCAAAAAAACCACCTCACAGCCCACCCCAAAACCATGCCTATAGAGACAGACGAGTACAAAAGGCTGCTCAACAAAGCCGCAGCCTATGCCGCCAAGGCAGAGCGATCGCCCCGAGAAGTCGCCGAAAAGGTACGACAGTGGGCCCACGAACCGATCGAGGAGCAAGAGCTCCAAAAGATCATCGAGGACTTGCGCCAAGACCATTTTGTGGACGAGGAGCGATACGCACGACACTACACAGCTGACAAAGTACGCTTTCTCAAAAAAGGGCCCCTACTCATCCGACGTGAATTGGCCCAAAAGGGCATCCCGTCACCGATCATAGACCAAGCCCTGCTCGCCATATCCGATGAGACATGGGCCGATGCCCTCGTACAATACCTCCTCCCCAAAGCTGACTCCTACCGCCAAAAGTCCGACTCCGACTACCACTACCGTGCGCGACTCATGCAAGCCGCCTACCTACGAGGCTACCCCATGGAGCTAGCCGAGGTGGCCATGGACTCTCCCGAGCTGGCCATAGACAATCCCCACAATGACGACAAGTGGTATTAGTCGACTGATCGACTTCCTCTTTCCCGGCTACTGCATCTGTTGCGGGGATCGGTTGCCGGCAGAGCGACACTTCATCTGCGCCTCATGCTTTGAGGCACTGCCACGATACGAGGGGCACACACACTACTACGATGTCACCCCACGCATAGAGGGCTATGCGCCATACAACGAGTACCACGCAGACCTAGTATTCACCCACACCAATGCCGTCCGAGACCTTATCCATTACATCAAGTACCGCCGGAGCCCCCTACTCGCCACCTCCCTCGTAGAGTACTTCCTCCCCGGACACCTCCACATGGGACACTACGCCGATATCTCCACCGTCGTCCCCGTCCCACTCTCCCCCAAGCGACTGCATCAGCGCGGCTACAACCAATCGGACTACCTAGCCACACCACTCGCACAAGCCCTACACGCAGAGCTCCTCACCCAAGCCATCGTCCGACACACCGACTCCGCCACAGACACCCAGACCACACGCAATAGAGAGCAGCGCTGGGAGAGCATGGATGGCATCTTTGCCGTAGAGACACCCGGCACCTTCACCGGCAAGCGAGTCCTACTCGTCGATGACCTCCTCACATCAGGAGCCACACTCGTCCACCTGGCACAAGCAGTGCTAGCCGACGGCGCAGAGTCCATATCCTACTACACACTGGCAGTAGACGAACAATCATGACACCGGCCCAAAACAACCTCACCGAGATCATCGACGATTACCGACAGTATCTCCTACTCGAGCGAAACCTCTCCCCCAATACACTGGAGAGCTACCTCAACGACCTCAAGCACCTCATCGAGTACAGCGACGAGACAGCCACACCGGTACTGGAGATGACCTACCCCACCCTGGAGCGACTACTCGCCTACCTGGCAGATCTAGGATTGGGACAGAGGAGCATGTCGCGCGTCATCAGTGGCATCAAGTCCTTCTACAACTTCCTCGAGCTCGAGGAGATACTCCCCCAAAACCCCACCCTCCTACTCGACACCCCATCCATCGGACGCTCACTGCCCGAGGTACTCACCATAGAGGAGGTAGATGCCCTACTCGACGCCATAGACACCTCCACCCCCAACGGCACACGAGACGCCGCACTCCTCGAGGTACTCTACAGCTGCGGGCTACGCGTCAGCGAAGCATGCGGGCTCACCTTCTCACACCTATTCCTCGACGAAAGCTACGTCCGCATCCTCGGAAAAGGGTCCAAAGAGCGACTCGTGCCCATGTCACGCATCTGCATCGATAGGATAAACGACTACCTCCCCATACGACACGAGCTCATCCCCAAGCCCGGCTACACCGACCACCTATTCATCAGTCGAAACCGCACCGCCATCTCACGACAGATGGTCTTCCTCACCATCAAGCGACTGGCTGTCTTGGCCGGCATCACACGAGAGATCTCCCCACACACCCTTCGCCACAGCTTTGCCACACACCTACTCGAGGGGGGAGCCAACCTTCAGGCCATCCGAGACCTACTTGGCCACGCCAGCATCTCCACCACCGAGCTGTACACACACATCGACCGTCAAAAGCTACGAGACGAGATCCTACTCCACCATCCACGCAACACCGCCCCCTAGCCCAGACTACAGGCGGCTCACCACTCGACGATACCGCCACAGCAGCAACACCCCCAGAGTCGTCAGCCCTATCGGGAAACCCAGCCAGACACCCACCACACCCATGCCGAAACGGATACCTAGCAAGTAGCCCATCAAGATCGTCATTACGGCATACGAAAAAAGTGCCGCACCTGCCGTAAACCTCACGTCACGCATACCACGCAAAGCGTTGGAGTACAAGATCTGCAACACATCACCAGGCTGATAGAGACAGAGGATCAAGCAGAGCTGAGCACCCAGAGCCACCACCGCCTCATCCGTCACAAAAAGGCGACAAATCTCCTCCCTAAAGAGCAAAAGCATCACCACCAGAGAGACAGCCAGCAGGGCATGGATAGACAAGCCACTACGCACCGACCGACGCACCCCCTCACTATCCCTTAGTTCATAGAAGTGCCCCACACGTATCGCCACCGCACTGGAGATACCATAGTACATCATGAAGCCCAGCGTACTCAGCGTATTGGCCACCTGGTGAGCCGCAAGCGGAATCGTACCCAGCCAGCCAATCATCACCACAGCGATACTAAAAGAGCCCGACTCCAGCCCCATCTGCATACCCGACGGCAGTCCCAGCCCAAAAAGACGCTTCAGCTCATCACCACGCACACGCCCCCCCACACACTTCGCCTCCCGAAAGATTTGTCCGAAACGCGCCGTCCCATGCACCGCATAGAGCAAGATCAGCAAGCTCAGCAAACGAGCCACAAAAGTAGCCACACCCGCACCAAGCAAGCCCAGCTCCGGAAAACCCAGCTTACCATAGATCAGCAGATAGTTCAGCAGCACATTCACCACATTCGCATACAGGATCGACTGCATACTCACCCGAGTCTGCTCCACCCCATCCACCAATTGCTTATAGGCATTGAACACAGACATTGGCAAGATACTCACCAGCTGGATCAGATAGTACGGCACGATCAGAGGCGTCAGCTCAGCAGGCTGACCCAGCCAATCCAAACGCCACAAAAACAAACCCATCACAGCCGACAACACCAGCCCCACCAGCACATTCGCCAGCACACTGCTCTTCAGCAAACTCTTCAGGCGACCATCCCCCACAGCATAGCTACCGGCCACCAGAGGGGTCAGCCCATAGCTAAAGCCCATCCCCAGCACAAAAGCGATATTCACAAAGTTGTTGACAAAAGAAGCCGCACCCAGCTCCGCAGTTCCATACCGCCCCACCATGATGTTGTCCACAAAACCCACCATGATGACCCCCATCTGACCGAGCATTATTGGCGTACCCAGTCGCCATATCGCACGAGCATGAGGATTTGTCAGATAGTTCATACACACAAGAGATTATATTGACTACTCGAGAAAAGGGGCCGATGCCACCCTCGCAAAAAAAACACCACCATCGGGTCCGAAAGGCTACTTTCTTCCACCGAGGATGGCTACAAAGAACCTCCGATCCACACCCCACGAAGGATGGCCGGATTGGTTCCGAAACAGTGACTCCTAAAGGATTCAAACCTTTAACCTTCTGATCCGTAGTCAGATGCTCTATTCAGTTGAGCTAAGGAGCCAATCAACAGACCGAGAAACCCCGATCCTTGTGACCGCAAAGGTACGCACTTTTCTCGAAATTTCCAAAACCACCCACCCCAAATACAAAAAAGGCGAGCGAAAAATCGTCTATCCGTCCAAGCAATCGCTTCTATCCGTGAAAACACTCGCTTCTATCCGTGAAAACTTTCGCTTCTATCCGTGAAACCCAAAGCCCCGCATAAGCACCTGATTATCAACACTCCACAAAATGGCGTTTTTCAGCATCATTTGCCGACCTGCTTTGCGACCCCTGGCGGGGTCGGCAGGTGGTGGGGTGACCGTCTTTTCCGGGGGTCATCGTCGGGCCTCCGCCCCTCCTCGACCGCCCGGCTATGAAAGCGCGACCCCTCACGGGGTCGGCAGACCCGGATCTCTGACCCGTCATCTGGACAAACCAAGGGTCGCAAAATTGGGTCCACAGCACCCCGCCAAGGGTGCCTAGTAGCCAGGTGTCGAGGGGCGGAGCCACGATGACCCGGAACCGCAAGCCCCGCGCCCTCCCCTCCGACCCCGCCAGGGGTCGCAAAGCGAATCGGCAAAATTTGATCGCCAAAAACAAAAAAGGTGGTGAAGTGCATAGCGCTTCACCACCTTTTGCGGTCTGGACGGGACTCGAACCCGTGACCTCCTGCGTGACAGGTATTTGTCAGACCTTATAAATGAGTGTATGTGTGGTGATTATAATTGCGGAGAGGTTGCTTGCTCGTGATTTGCGCTTTTTGGGTTGTTTGTACTTTGGTTTGTATGTTGTTATGTGTCTATGTCAGAGGTTTTTGCGAGAGAGGGAGACTGCGTGGTAGATCATAGCTACGTCCGCCAAGTCTACGTCAAAATCGGAGTAAAGGGGGTTCAGGGAGTGTAGGGTGATGGTGTGGTTGGCGACATCGTGGCGGACAATCTTTTTGATGAGTATACCCTCGGTTCGGGTGACGACTACCCAAATGTTGTAACGGTCTATGTGCAGTCGTGCGTTTTTGTAGTAGTCGACCGGGACCAGCTTGGCGAGTACTTCGTCGCCTTTTTCGAGCCGTGGCTCCATTGAGTCGCCAGCTACGGTAAAGACTACGTGGTCACGGGCTGAGGTGCCGGGGGCTACCAGGACCATGCGTTTTTGGCTGAGTTCGTCGGGGAAGACATCTCGGTACCAGCCCAGTTCGCCTGCCATTGCCTCGTAGGGTACCAGTGGTACCTCGATCCAATGTTGATCCTCGGGTGGTAGGACGGTGGCTTCGTTGGTCGGTCTCTGTTTTACCAACATCTCGCCCTCGCCGAATAACAGCCAGTCTCTGTTTAGGTCTGGATATTTCTCTGTAATGCTCTCAAGTTTATCATGTCCTATAGACTTCCTTATTGAGCTTACATATCCATTTGATAGAGCAATGCTCCTTTCAAAATCCCTTACTGTCATGTTTTTTTCGCTTATGTAGCGGAGCAATCGATCTTTTACAGTACTCATAATCAGACTATTATAACGTTTAACCTAGTTTAACTAGAGCAAAGCTCCGATTTTCCTTGTTTGTTTCGGTGCATTGCTCTATCTTTGCCAAGTAAGTAACAAAGCAAGTAACACTTTGAGGACAAAGTAAAAAGAGTAGGTGCTTTTGGGAGCCCTACTTTCGTGACTAGATCTTACGCTCTAAAGGTACGTACTCTTTTTCGATCCTCCAAGGTTTTTAACAATTGAGTGCAAAAAATGAACATGGAACAAGACAAATGGCAAAAGGAGCTGGACGAGATGAAACGGAGAAACAAATGGATGATTAAAGGCTTGATTATCCTCTCTCCGCTGGTGTGTGTCGTGGAGTTGCTGAACATATGGGGCACGGACACCTACCGAGGAAACTTGCCTATGCAGATCGGCCTCTCCGTTTTTGTGGTGGCCGTTATTGGATATGTCTTATACAGCTTGCTAACCCTTAAAGAATAGAAAAGTGTTCGAGTACCCTCAGTAAAAACGATAGCAGAGCTATGATAAATCCAAATAGCGCTATACGGTTGGCGGTCCTTGCCACTTTGTGCGTCGCCTCTTGTTGCTTTTCTATGATCAGCCACTGTTCGGTAGCGTCTATCTTGTTGCGGAGGTCGGGGTACTCGCCAATGTACTGCCTGCCGTCAGGTGTGAGCCTGAGCATGCCGGTAGTGGGTGAGTGCCTGACCAAGCCACGACGGCTCAGCGAAAACACCGCCTCCCCCAAGTCATTGACACCATCGACACGGTCCGGGCAAACCTGCCTATCGTGAGTGATGAGGTACTTGAGCAACGCCGCCTCATCTGGCGTTAACCTTATCCGATCCATAAGACAGCAAAACAATAAACACTAGACAAATATACCAAATGAGAAAAATCGAAAAACTGACGCTGGATGTGTTTGAGGCCATTCCGGTAGGTGGGGAGCAGACGTTCCAACTGCCCGACCGAAACACCATCTACAATGCCAAGTCCTACGCCTATCAGCTGGGCGGACGGTATGAGTATCGGGTCACCATAAGGACGGACCTGAACAAGTGTACCATCACCATTAGGAAAGAGAGACTATGACGACAACGGAACCTAACGTGAAACTGAATGATCGGTACTCGACCACTCAGGTGGCGGAGCTACTGGGGGTGGATGTGACCACGGTGCGGAGGCACACGAGGGCTGGGTACCTGAAGTGCGGATACTGGAGGCACAACGGCCGGAGATTCTACACCGGACGGGAGATACTGAGGTACTACTGTGCACAGATGTAGCAAACAACAAACAACAACAAGACTATGAAAGAGAACGTAAAACTTGGGGCGGTGATCCTGGCGCTTGGTTTGGCCATGATCCTATTTCTTGTAGGGCTGGTGTGCCTGATGGCGATACCCGTTGGCGACTTGTCGCTGGGCGCTTGGGCGCTCTACTTGCTGGGATCCAAGGTGCTGGCGGTGGTATGTATAGCAGTGGCGGCAGTCCTGTCTAGGACGGCAACGAGGGTATATACATGTATTCAGTAAACAACAACAAGACCATGGAAGAGAAGAAATACAAACTGCTGGAGGAGGACACAATAGAGGTGGACGGGCGGACGCTGTACCGTGTCGAGGCTCTCAAAGACTTTTGTGGTGTCAGAAAGGGGGACAGGGGGGGCTACGTGGAGAGCGAGAAGAACCTATCGCACCACAACTATTGCTGGGTGGGCGGAGAGGCCAAAGTGTATGACTCTGCCGAAGTGTGTTACTGTGCCCGAGTGTACGATTGTGCCAAAGTGTGTGGCAATGCCAAAGTGTGTGGCAATGCCAAAGTGTGTAGAAATGCCCAAGTGTATGGCTTTGCCAAAGTGTATGGCAATGCCCAAGTGTATGGCTTTGCCCAAGTGTATGGCAATGCCCAAGTGTATGGCTTTGCCCAAGTGTATGGCAATGCCCAAGTGTATGGCTTTGCCCAAGTG